>JAAZYG010000037.1 GCA_014239775.1 Candidatus Uhrbacteria bacterium
CTATGATTTCTGATCAGTGTAGCACCATTAACTGCATCACTAAATATATTGACATTTTTCAAATATTCAGGATAACGAAACATAATATCATTTACCTTTAATGCCATTCCATCCATAATTATTGGATACTTGAAGTTTGCATTCTTTAATACACATGCAATTTCTTGTGATCTTTCAACAGAAAATGAGGGAATAAATAAGACTCCTTTTCTATCCATAACCTCGCTAGCAAATTCGAGTAAGCCTTTCTCAGATTCAGCTCGTGGCATTTGTTGTGCTTGCGAATAAGTGCTTTCAGTAATCAAAAGATCGATATCACCTATATCCAAATCAGCTGGGGGCAGCATGCGTGAACCCCTCAGATTGATATCTCCTGTATAAAACAATCGTTTACCTTTTGCCTCAACAATAACTGTACTACCACCTATAACATGTCCAGAAGATCTTAATTCAAATTTTACATCACCAACATTTACTGGTTGCCTGTAACCAATCTCCTTAGAATTTCGAATCATATTATTGACATGACGAAAATCAAAGTCATGCTTGTTTTTTTCAATTTTGAGCATATCTTCAATAAGTAATATACTCAGATCAATAGTAGGTGGAGTAGAGTAGACATCAGTATTTCCTCCGTTAAACAAAGAAGGAATACATCCTGAATGATCTAGATGTGCGTGAGTGATAACTGCAGCGTCAATTTCCTTTGGTTTTACATGTAATGGATATGAAGGAGGTTCAGTACGTTTTCTAGCAAACATGACACCATAATCTAAAAGAAGATTTGTATTGTCAGAATTCACTAAAAATCCAGATCTACCAACTTCATTTGCAGCTCCTAAAATCTTAATCTTCACGGAAAACATCTTCAGCAACTACATTAAAAACTTCGTAGTATAACCGATCAAATTACAAATGGGAAAATATCCATAACCTTTAATTAGGCAAACCTAAGATCGATCTCTCATGGGAAGAAGTTATGATGAGTGGATAAAACAGCAAGATCAGGCTCTTGTAGCTAAGGTCAGAGCTGGTGACGAGTCACAAAAACCACTTCTTAATCAGATAAACTGGATTTGGGTTGCTAATTTGATGAATCAAAAAGCAGATCTAAATCCTTCATCTGCAGAATTACTTGACTGGGTAACCTCTGGTCAGATTGATGCAATGAGAAAATAAAGCGTGTAACCATCACGTTTCTTTTTGTTTTTTTATTAGTTTCGCCTAACGATCTATTCTATAACAGGGTTATAGATTTCAATCATGGTTTAAATAGCAAAGTGTGACTGGGTGATCAGTGAAATAAATGCCAATAGCAATACTTCCAGACGTAGATGAACAGAGATGTATCGGATGTGCACTTTGTGTAGAAATCTGTACAACTCTTGGACCTGACGTACTCCGTGTAAAACCTGTTGAAGGTTGGAAGAGAGGAAAAGCATTTGTATTTTATCCTGAGAGATGTATTTCTGATGGAGCATGCATTGGAGTGTGCCCTACAAAGTCAATCTTTTGGATGAGACCAATGAACTATACTGCAGGACAACCTGTACCTCTTCACAAAAACGGTGTATTCGTAAAAGGTTGGGCAGAAGACGCAGCATTATAATCTGTATCTTCCCACTAAACTTTTTTTTATTTTTCTAAGAATTTTCTTTTGATATTTTTTGGCAACATTTTCACAAAATATTTTATGAATGGATCTTTTTTTGATATGTATAAAACATCAAAGTTATTTTTGGAAAAGAAAGCGTCCCATACTTGAGTAAACACTGGAAAATCCTCTGGCATAAAATTACTTCTTGGCATTTCATAATGTGATGCTGGATAGATATCTGATAATTCTAATGGTATTATACCAAGAAATGGATTATAATAACAAAATTGAACTGATTCATTTTCTTTGAATTTTTTCTTCATATTCATATATTCATTTGAAAGATAGGCAGGTTTAGTACTAGTATTTTTTGTTATAACTATACTTTTTTTCCTAGTTTTGAATTTTTTGACAATATTCTGATAAGCAAGAATTTCTGGTCTATATTGATCTTCTTTTGAAAACAAAAAGACCGCTCTTTTCTTAAATTTTGGAGTAGTGCTAAGAAAAAAATCAGAATTCTTTGTGAAAACATCAATTGCTTCAAATAGCTTTGGATGAGCACGCATCTTCATCATAACATACTCCCAAAGCCTTCCCTGCATGATTGATTCTTTGACTCTATCCACTTCAGATTTAATGGCGAATAGGTTATGAAGTGCAATTTTGTTTATTTTATCTTCAGATTTCAATGACATAATTTCTTTCGGCTTAAATTTCGTGCATACTTCACATAGGCATGAAAAATGCTTTATATCCGCCAAATGAGCCGTTTTATCTTCTTCTATGTATCGGTCATGCTTGGCGTATAGTATGTATGATGCAGAATCAAAAGTATCACATCCGAGTGCTACAGCCAAAGGAATTGTCAAAGGATGACCAGCTCCAAAAAGATGTAATGGTATATTATTAGGAATTTGTTTTTTTGCTGTTATTATCATTGATGCTAGAAGTTTATACTCATATGATTCCATAAATTCCACAGGGCTACCAAGGGCTAACATAGGAAATCCATAGTCAATTAGATGTTTTGTTGAACTCTTTACCAGTTCTTGATGTTCACCTCCTTGTATTGGACCCAACCAAATCTGTCCATTGTCTTTTCTACTCTCTAGTGTTTTTTTAGAATCTTTCAGAGTTTGATTAACATATGATTTTGCTATCTTTTTACTTAGACCGTAACCTGTTGGTTTGTCAAGAGGTATAGCAAAGTCTGTCATTATCTTCCTTTCAAAGTCAGCCATATCAGGAGGTGCAATGTCAACATCACCATATTCTAATACTTGGTATCCACC
>JAAZYG010000024.1 GCA_014239775.1 Candidatus Uhrbacteria bacterium
AATTTGCTGAATATACACAAAATATTATTGATACTAGTAAATCTCCAGATGAATATTATGGTATTACAACCAGGGTTATCACTGTTAATGTAGAAGAATTGGACGAGGTGGCAGGGAGTGCTGTGGTTGTTTTAAATACACAAAGAGAGGAATCGAAGGTTTCTGTTTCTAATAGGTCTGTGTGGTATCAAAAAATTCGTATTGAGTTTTTAAAGATGTCTGGTGTATGGAAGGTGGTTTCAGCAAGTTGGTTGTAGATGCAATTTTTCCACGATTTTGTGTTGGATGTAAAACAGAAGGTATTTTGTTTTGTGAAAGATGCGAATATTTTTATCAGGATATTAATGTGAAAACATTTTGTGTGTTTTGTTTTAGATTCGGTTCAGATAAAACGTGTGTTCATTGTAATGAACACACGTTTTTAGATGGTGTAAGTTCTGTTGGTGACTATAAAAATTCAATTTTACGTAATTTAATTATAAATTGGAAATACTACGGTGATAAATCAGCAGAGCAGTTTTTAAAAAAAATATTTATCAAATCTATAAATAGAGTTTGTCCACCAGTGCTATCATTTTATTCTACGCATGTTCCATTACATTATGGTAGAAAAAGAGAAAGAGGTTTCGATCAAGCTCAAGTTGTTTCTTCTTGGATTGAACAGTTGTACGGTATTCCTGCTTTGGATTTGTTGGTACGTCATTCTACAAATAAACAACAGGGTGGTAGTGGTATAAAAAGATCTAGACTAGGGGAGTTGGATGGAATATTTAGAATTGATGAGAATGCCGAGTTCATCCCTGAAAATATTTTAATATGTGATGATGTTTTTACAACTGGCGCTACAATGGATGCGGCCGCACGTTGTTTAAAAGACTCTGGTGTAAAGACTGTTTGGGGATTTGTTTTAGCAAGTGGATAGTTTTTGGATTAAGTTGTTACATAAAAAACAACCATCTTTTGATGGTTGTTTTTTATGGCGGAGAGAGAGGGATTTGAACCCTCGCGCCGGAAATAACCGACCTAACGGATTAGCAATCCGTCCCCTTCAGCCACTTGGGTACCTCTCCGTGTTCTACTTTAAAAACTCTTCTAAACCTGGTTTATCTTTTAACTCTTTATTCAGATCTGTTTCAACTCCTGTATGTGCAATATGGTCAAAAACCACCTGTGCTGTTTTATGATAATTACCATCTATTAAACGATTTATCAATACCTTAAGTTCATTTTTACACCAATCCAATTTTGTATTTTCAAATTTTAAATCCATAGGTTTAACTGGCGGTGGGGGTGGGATTCGAACCCACGGTACGTTGCCGCACACTGGTTTTCAAGACCAGCGCCTTCGTCCGCTCGGCCACCCCACCAGATTGTTTATTGTTGAACAGGCATAAGGTTACGTGATTATTAGAAAAAAATCAAGTACTAATCATGCTTATTTTACTAGATTTTATTTAATTAATGGTTGATTATAGCTGTTTGTGCTAATTCTGTGTAGGTACTTTAATCTATTTATATTTAATGATAAAATATCTTTATATGGAAGATGAAAATTACAATCAAGAAGAAGAGCTTCTGGATTTAGGAGAACCATTAATTAGTTGGGAGGTAGATGAATATGCAATACATGATCGTTCAAGAACTTGGTATGTTGTCATGGCTATTCTTGGTATTGTTTTAGTTGTTTACTCAATAGCAACTGCTAATTTTTTGTTTGCTGTAATTATATTAATGATAGGTGTTATTAGTTTGTTGTCTCATTTTAATAAACCAGATCGTGTTCCTGTAATTATTACTACTAGTGGTTTAATTATCGCGGATATGTATTATGATTTTGATTCTATAGGTGATTTTTCTATTGCATATCATCCACCAGAAGTTAGTACATTATATTTAAATATAGATTCTGCTTTACATCCGTTGCTGTCAATTCCACTTGAGGATGTTGATCCAGTTGAGGTAAGGGATTGTTTGTTGGCATTTTGCCCAGAGAATTTAGAAAGGACAGATGAGACATTGACAGACATGGTTAAAAGAGTGTATAAACTTTAAGTATTTTGGTGTTTATAATGCATAAGCACCCGTAGCTCAGTTGGATAGAGCGTCGGCTTGCGGAGCCGAAGGCCGCACGTTCGAGTCGTGCCGGGTGCACCATAATAAATTCTCAGTCTAATAGTTAAACTCCCAATGAAGGGTGTTTTTTTGTTTTTTATGGCAACTTACCTTAATATTCATATATGGCTATACATTTAAATTCATCGGTATCAGAGTTACCAGGTATTGGCACAAAAGCAGCGAAAGACTTAAAAAATATGAACATTCGATCTGTTCATGAATTGTTATTGCGTGTTCCTTATAGATACGATGATTTTTCTGTAACAAAACCAATTTCTGAAATTAGAGCAGGTGACACCTTAACTGTTCATGCAACTATTCAGTCTATTGATTCACGATCTGCATCCAGAAATAGAAAAATGAAAATTATTGAAGCTGTAATATCTGATGAGTCTGGAGAGTTAAAAGTTGTGTGGTTTAATCAAGAATATTTAATGCATACATTACGACCCGGTATGAAGGTGTCTTTGGCTGGAAAGGTGGATGGTAAGTTTGGTTTGTCCTTAGTAAATCCTGTTTATGAAAAATTTGGTAGCAATATTCATACTGGAAGAATGGTTCCGGTTTATAGTTTGAGTGGATCATTAACAATAAAAAGATTGAGAGGTGCAATTAAGTCATCTTTGTCATGCATTTCAGAGATTGTTGATTGGGTTCCAGATGAGATTTTATTATCAGAAAATTATCCAAGCTTAGCTGATGCAATATTGGGTATTCATTTTCCAGATACAAAAAAACAACTATTCTCTTCAATAGATAGACTCAAATTTGATGAACTATTTTTACATCAATTGATGTTTGCAAGAGTAAGAAACGACAGGGAAAAACAGTCGTGTTACTCCATTTCAATTAACAAAGAATCTTTAAGGATTTTTGTTAATAATCTTCCTTTTAAGTTGACAGGTGCTCAGAGACAGAGTGTTTGGGATATTATTTCAGATATGGCAGAAGGTCAACCAATGAATAGGTTGTTAGAAGGTGATGTTGGTTCTGGTAAGACTGTGGTTGCTGCCATGTCTGCTTCAGCTGTTCTAGATGAGGGTCTGTGTGTATTGTATTTAGCTCCAACAGAGATATTGGCTAGCCAGCAGTATGAGGCCATGAATAAATTTATTACAAAACATAACACAGCTTTATTGACGCGATCAATGAGTAAATTTCAGGGCGAATCGATTAAGCAAGATGTTTTAATAGAGAAGATTAAATCTGGTGAAATAATAAGTGTTGTAGGAACACATAAAATTTTAAGAGAAGACTTGTCTGGGATTAATCTTGGAATGGTTGTTATTGATGAGCAGCATAGGTTTGGTGTAGAGCAGAGACATGCATTGTTGCAAACAAAAGACAAACCAGCACCTCACTTACTATCAATGACAGCAACTCCTATTCCAAGATCGTTGGCGCTAACTTTCTATGGAGATTTGGAACTCTCTGTATTAGATGAAATGCCAAAAGGTAGGATACCAATTGGTACAGCTGTTGTTCCAGAATCGCATATTCTAGGAATGTATGATCACATATGTACCGAGATAGAAAATGGTAGGCAGGTATATGTGGTTTGCCCATTAATAGATCCGTCAGATAATTTTGGGGCACGGTCTGTGGTTGAGATAAGTAAAGAAATTAAAAAGAGTGTACTAAATAAATTTAAATCAGAAGTTTTACATGGAAAACTTGCGTCAAAAGATAAAGAAAAAATTATTACTGATTTTAAGAATGGAAAAATAGATATTTTGATTTCTACGACAGTAATTGAAGTGGGTGTAGATGTTCCAAATGCTACTGTTATGGTTATTGTAAATGCAGAAAGGTTCGGTTTAGCACAATTACACCAGCTAAGAGGGCGTGTTGGTAGGTCTGTCATGCAATCTTATTGTTATTTGCTGCCAGGAGATGTTACAGAAAATTCTATGGAGAGATTGCGTGTGCTTGAGAGTACAAATGATGGTTTTGAGGTTGCTGAAAAGGATTTACTTCTTAGGGGACCTGGTAATATTTTTGGTAATGCACAATCTGGGTTGCCTGATTTTAAACTAGCAACCATTAATGATTTTGATTTAATGAAGAATGCAAAAAAACATACGGAACAAATTTTAAATATTGGAATAGATCAGTTTCCTTTAGTGGAAAATAAGATTAATATTACTTTTGAAAAGATTCATCTCGAATAGTTTATAAAAGATTTTTTATTTCTTTTATTGTGTTTAATTTAAAATCATTTTTTTTTATTTTTATACTTGACGGAACATATGCGGTAGTTAGTCCGAGTCTTTTTGTTTCATTTATTCGTTTTTCTGACAATGGAGCATTTCTTACTTCGCCAGCAAGGCCAACTTCTCCAAAAAAGACTGCATCGTGTTCAAATGTTTTGTTCTTATACGCACTAATAATTGCTGCACATATTGCCAAGTCTACTGCTGGTTCTTGAAGCTTCATTCCGCCAATAACATTTAAATACACATCTTGATCACCAAGTTTAAGTCCAGCCCTTTTTGAAAGTATTGCGATTAGCATTTGTAATCTATTTTGATCAAATCCAGAAGCTCTTCGCACAGGAGTTCCGTAGAATGTTTTTTCAACTAATGCTTGAACTTCAACCAAAAAAATTCTAGAACCTTCTGCTGTTGCTGTTAAAACAGATCCAGCTACATCAGTTCGTTCTTGTAAGAACTTTGCTGACGGATTTTTTACAGGAATTAATCCTTTTTGTGTCATTTCAAATACACCAATTTCATCTGTTGCACCAAATCTATTTTTCTTTGATACCAGATATCTATAGATGTGGTTTGAGTCACCCTCAAGTGAGATCATGACATCAACTAAATGTTCCAAGGTCTTTGGTCCAGCAACTGATCCGTCTTTTGTAACTTGCCCTATCAATATTATTGATATGTTATTTTTCTTTGAAAATTCAAGTAGTAGGGAAGTCGCATATCTTACAAGTGATGGTGTTCCTGGTGCACTATCCATTTCTATTGAGCTTAGTGTTTGCACTGAATCGACAACAACTACATCTGGTTTCTCTTTTTTTATGGTAGCAATAAGTGTTTCTATCGGTTTGGATTCAAGATAGTTTATTCCGTTTGTATTGCATTCCATTCGTTTAAATCTTGCTTGAAGTTGTGTGCTTGATTCTTCTCCTGATACGTATAATATGCTTAGTTTTTTTTGTGCAAGTTTTGCGGTTATGCTTGCGGTTAATGTAGATTTTCCAATTCCAGGTTCACCAGATAAAAGTAGTAAGGAACCAGAAACTATTCCACCACCAAGAACTCTATCGAGTTCAGTGTCATCAGTTGAATGTCTTTTTAACTCGACTGAACTGGTGGAATTTTTAAGTGGAGTACTTTGTGATGGAGTTGCATCAATTGATGAAAGAGACGACCTTTTGGCCGCCTCTTCTTGTTTTGATAATGAACCCCAGCTTTCACATTCCATGCACCTTCCAGACCATTTTAAATGTTGTGAATCACACTTGCTGCAAATAAACATAAATTATTCTTTTTCATTTTTCTCAAGATCTATTATATAAACTGAGTCATTGGAAGTATAAATAATTTTTTCTTGATCTTTAAAATAATGCATTTGATTTATGTCTTTTATGAATACATCAGACAGTAATGCAAGTTTGTTATATTTTCCATTATTTAAATTTACTATACCAACTTGTTGTATGTTTGTCTCATTTTTTATACATAACAATTGATCATCATCAATCCAATCACATACTGTGTTGCTTCTGTTTATTTTTGTTTGTAGGTGATCTTCATTAGAGGTAAAGATTTCATAATGGTATTCTATTTCAAAATCATCAGTCCAGTATTCGGCAATTAAAAGTACTTTTTTGCCAGATGGAGATTTTTTTATTTCATACACATCTTCGATGGATGTATTTTCTAGCTTTCTTTCTATTGGATCACCAGACTTTAATTTCCAAAATTCAGAACCTGATTTATCAGATATTTCAGTGGCATATAAAATTAAGTTATTAAGCCAAATGAATTTTACAGATCCACCTGTGTCAGGCTGGTCAGATACATTTATTTGTAAATAAGGACTGTCTTGATATGTTTCTAAATTAAGTATTCGTGTTTCACTTATGTTTGTTCTGTTGTCTAGAAGTTGATATATCATGCTTTTTCCATCAGGTGAAAATTCTGCAGAGGATAAGCTGTCTTTTAGTGGATGTATTGTATTTGTATTTATGTTTAATAAATTTATATTATTTTTGTTCCACAATAATATATTTTCACCGGTATTAGGCCATTCTATATATTTTATATCGTCTGTATAAGATGCGGATATATTTTCATCAGGCTTTATTGGAGTTTGAAATTTTAATATCTCCTCATTTTCCTTATTATAAGCTAGTACATTACCATCATTGTTAATATGTAAGTATTGAAGATTGTCTATTATTATTTTTCTTGGTTGAAGTAGTATTTCATTATTTTTTGTACCGTATAGCGTTGATGTAAAAATCAAAAATATAAGTAGTAATATGCACAGCAAATAAATATTTATTTTTTCAAACCGTATATTATTAGTGGTCGACATTGTTTGTAATTTTATTATTTATCTGGAGGACATTCTGATTTGTCATTAGCCTCTTGCCACACAGCACCTTTGCCCATTATTTGACATAAATTTTCGGATATAAGCCTTTGCTTCCATTTTACTTCACAACAACCACGTTGTTGCCAGCCGCTACCATACGATGGTCTTACAATTATTTCCCATCTTGACATTGGGCCAAGTGACCAACCTTGATTACTACCACACCGTACTTTTAGTTTTCCATCCACCATATGTTCATCATAGTATCTTCCGGTGTCAGGTTTGTGGTCTGGTATTTTTCCACATGTCTCACACAGTCCGGGTGATTCTTGTGCCTTTTTGTTGTTAATGGGCATGTTCCACCAGTGTTATGTTGTACTCTTCTGAAATATACTGCCGTGCCAGATTCAAAGCTTTTTCCGTTACCTATACTGACACCTACATGACCACCTGATTTTAGAAATACTGCAGCGGGTCCAAAACTGCCTGCATTTGATGAGGTTATAAACTCAGTGATCCAGTCATCTTTTTCCTCTAAATAGACACCAAGTAATTTGGCATTTCCTGAATGTGTGGTTGTACATCCTACATAGTTAAGCATTCCAGAAGCGGTCCATGCGCAATGACATGCTCCTACGCAAATGTTCATTTCATGTAGTTTATTTGCTGCGTCTGTTATGCCTTCTATTGTGCATTTGGCACCTGTATATGGACCAAGTAATTTTTTAATTGCTGTCACACCTCTTCCTCCAGATGGTTTATCTGGGGCCCAGCTTTGATCTTCCTCTTTTTCTATCAAAAATAATCTCAATTCAGTACTGTTAAGCAATGCTGGATTTACTGTTTCCAAAATTAATACGACACACATTAAGAGCACTAGTCCAGTTGTTGCATTTTTGATCCTTGTTTTTGCCTTACTGACCTGCTCTTGTGAAAGCCCACCAAACGCATACTGGAATCCTCCTATCATTATAAACATTACGGCTATAATAATTCCAAATGAAATTAAATATGCATAAACACCCCGTATATACTCACTGAGATAGTTTACTATTATATATCCACCATCCAACTTTGCTGGAGTAAATTTTACACCAGGAATATCAATATTTAATTGAGGGGTTATTGGCTTAAATGCCTGCTGGCTTTTTGTTGGTACCGTTTGAGTGCCTGGTGTACCTGCGATTTTTTCTAGAGCTAATGTGTGAGCATTTTGACACCTTACATTTATTTGCAATGCTTCTGCTGAGTCAGAAGAATATTCAACTTTATTAGTTGTTCCAACTGTTTGTTCGCATTTTGTTATACATTCGGCTTCTGATGAATTTAGTGCAAGACCAGCCTCTATACAGTCGTCGTATTTTGAAAAATAACATGCGCATGCTGTTGCGTTTGCTGGGGCAATGTATGAAATACATAAAACAAACATCGTTATG
>JAAZYG010000026.1 GCA_014239775.1 Candidatus Uhrbacteria bacterium
ATTATTAATTGCAATAAGGACACTTGGGTTTTCCACTTAAGCATATATTAAAAAAAGTAATAATCTATCTACATACGCTGAGGTGCTATTATACCAAGTAAATCAAGTGCCTTTTCCAAAGTCAACTTGAATGACAGTACAAGACATAACCTGGCATTTATCAGTTCGGGTGTCTCGGCTTTTAAGACTTTAACGTGTTCATAAAATGAGGAAAATGTGACAGCTAAATCATAACAATATCTTGCAATAACTTTTGGGGAATAATTTTTTGCAGCATCATTCACAAAAACATCAAAGAGCGCAATTTGTTTGATAAGATTAATTTCATACTCACTATTCAATTGATCAAACTGTACATCAAATTCAGGTTGTTTACTTGATTTTTCTAATATTCTTCCAGCTCTAACACACGAATATTGAATGTAACTACAAGTATCTCCTTCAAGTTTTAATGACGTATTGATATCGAAGGTAATAATTTTATCAAGATCAGGTTTGATCAATTCATATCTTATAGTTCCAATTGCAACATTATGGGCTATTTTCTTTAAAGATTCATCATCAAGATCATCATTCCTTTCTTTTGATTCAAGAAAAATACGTTTTTCAAGTTTTTGAATCATTTCATCTGCATTAATGTAAAGGCCTTTCCTGCCTGACATCTGCACATCCTTACCATCTGTTTTATTCCCTAGAAGTTTTGCAGTTTCGGAGCTTAGAGTAACTGCCTCATAGCCAAGATGAACATAAGAACTTCCAGGCTTAAATTTCGACATTAGATTGGTTACTATTTTTTGAAGGTTAGTTTGCCTATTATCAATAACTGTTATAACAGCATTCGCTGCAAAAGATTTTTTTTCTGATTGTGTTTCTTCAAGTGTTGTCTCCCACAATAACTTACCATCTATTTGTTCATCAGAAAAAACAGTGTAGTTAAATGGATCATTTAAGATACCAAGTTTCCAAGCTGCGTATGGTATATCCTTTGCAACATATGTAGCAACTCCATTACTTCTGACAAGGATTTTATCATCTTCATTCTCTATTGGCAAAACCCAACAACCAGCATTATCACCTTGTTCTTCAAATCGTACAAGGTTTTCAGATTTCATTTGTTCAAATATTTTTTCCCAGAGCTTCGAATACAAGATTTGAGATTCAAAATTTAAGCAGTTGTATGATGCGCTAAGTTTCCAAACTGTATCTAATTGATCGATTAAGACTTTTCTAGTTATTGTCTTTCCAAATTTTGCAGTTTTAGACATAGGATCCTCTAATTCCTTTAAAACTTCACGTCGTTTAGATTCCAGTTCTTTATCAGTCTCATATTTTGCAGTTGTTTTTACGTAAACTGTATCACCACAATAATTTGCAAATTTTTCTCCAGATGGAGGTGATTCTGAGAAGCCTCCAAACTTAAAGCCAGTAATTATGTCGGCGACCTGAAGACCAGAGTCATCAACATAATTCAAAACCTGTACATCATAGTTTACTTTCGAAAGAATTCTGGAAACTGCATCACCGATTACTACATTCCTTAGATGTCCGATATGTAATGCCTTGTTTGGATTAACTGAAGTATGTTCTACTATCAGCTTAGAATTACTACCTATGTCAACACTGCCATAATTTTTCTCCTGAGATTCTGACAAAATAGATCCATTGAATGAATTGGTATTGAGAAAAAAATTAATGTAGCCACTTTGATGTGCTTCAACCCTATCTAACTGATCATCTGACCTCGTATCATAAGCAGATACAAACTCTTCTGCAATTTGTTGTGGTGTTTTTTTGAGAGTTTTTGCTAGTAAAAATGCTATATTGCAAGTGATATCACCAAACCCACTTTTAGATGACTCAACAACAAAATTCACCTTATCATACCCTTTCTCTTCAATAATTTTTGAAATATGCTGTTTTACTTGGTTTAGTATACTAAGAAATGCCATTATCAATCATCTTCGAATGATATCATATCTAACCCTTCAAGGACACCTTCTCCTGATTTTTTGGTTGTAACAATTTTAGCTATTTTTTTTAGGTTTTCAGTAGAATTTGTAACAGCAATGCTATTTTTCACTATTTTGAATAATGGGATATCAGTATCACTATCACCTATGACAATTGCATCATTCAAATCTGCGTCTAATATTTTGAGTGCTTCTAAAAATCCAGAGCCCTTATCAATCCCTTTGGAATTAATATGAAAAGCATAACCACTGTCAGTTAAAATAACATTAAGATTTTCATCATTTATTATTTTTCGTGCTTTTTCTATGTCAAATGTTCGTTCTAACACAACCTCTGTCATCCTAGGGAAAACTGGTTTTTCTTTTATTTCACCATCTAGTTTTGTCTGAATTGTTGCAAGGGCATGAATACATTCACCCTTATTTCCAAGTAACTTATGTTGAATTTTATCACCGAAGGTAATACAGCCACCATTTTCTCCAACAGCCATATGTGTTAACCCACCAAATATTGATAACAAATAACCTTCTACAGAAGATCTTCCCGTTACAGGAATTATAAAATGACCTTCTTCCTTCAATGCTCTTAGTCGAGATAATGCACCAAGATGAATTGTACCCATACCATTCAAGGTTATTGTCCCATCAATATCAACTGCAAATATCTTTTTTCTCACTATGTTTTCCAAGATATCCGTCAATAATAACTGAAACGTTGAATAATGAATTAAAGATAAAAGTGACATAATGGACAAAACTAAAAAATTATTTGATGAGTGGGCCGTTACGGGAAGAGCAGAGGAGATGGAAAAAGGACATGGTGTTACAGTCAACAAGTTTTTAGATAGTATTTCATTTGACAAACCATTCTCATTTTTGGACGTTGGATGTGGGAATGGGTGGATTGTTAGAAAAATTGCACAATTACCTAACTGTAAAAAGGCAGTTGGAATAGACAAAAGCAAAAAAATGATTAGTGTTGCAATTTCAAAACAAATCTACAAAAAGGAAAAATACACGTGTACTAACCTTGAATCCTGGAATTATCGCGGAAAGTTTGATGTCATTTTTTCAATGGAATCGTTATACTATACAGTACCGATGGAACCAACGCTAGCTAAGGTTTTCAAGATGCTTAAAACTGGCGGCTTCTTTTACTGTGGAACCTACTTTTACAGTGATAACCATCTCACCAAGAGATGGAAAAAAGTTATGAAAGTACCAATGGACTTGCGTTCTAAAACTGAATGGAAAAAGATGTTCAACGAAGCTGGCTTTAAGACTACTACAAAGCAAATCAAAGACACAAAACATAGGGCAAAATGGAAAAGGGAATTTGGCACACTGTTTGTGATTGGCCAGAAAACTTGCTAGGTCTTAAGAAGTTTTAACATTAGATAGTTTTGCCTTTCTTTTTCTTCGTATGTACACAATTATTCCAACTATTACTGCACCAATTATTGCTAAAACAGTACCAGTGTATGATGTGCCATCAGATCTAGATTCTACATCAGAAATAGGAATTATTGGAAAACTAGTTTCACTTTCAATGACAAGAAATGCTGTACTGTAATTATCTGGTCTCAGTACTTCATCAGATGAGGCAAAAATTTTGATGGTATTTGTTCCTGTATCAAGATCTGATGTTTCTGATTTTGATAGTATTATTTCGGATGAATTGTTATCAACAGGTATTATACCTGATACGGCAATCTCGCCCTTAGGATTTAAAATAAAATAATGTATTTTTGAAGAGTCTGATGTGTCAACATGAATTAATGCTGATTCACCTAAATTTACAACATCTGAAATTTTCACATTGGTAATTTTTGGAAATTTAACCTGTTCAAA
>JAAZYG010000028.1 GCA_014239775.1 Candidatus Uhrbacteria bacterium
GAAGGAATCCCAAACAACATTACTGCTGGTATTTTTAAATCAGAAATATTTTGCACTTCATTTGAAATCTCTTATAATGGCAGTCTTACAATATCTGGCATTGACCCAACTGGTTTCTTTTCTTTTAATCCTTCTTCTACAAAGATTGGGCATACTAAATCATTTACAGATAGTCTGACCTCTTGTACCAAACTTCTAATATTTTCATTAACTCGTAGCCGCCTTAATCTTTTTGAGGGAAACGTAGCCATGATAAAAATATGATAACAAGCAATATAATCTTAGGTTAGTATGACTAATCCTTTTTCTTATAATTAAATAACTTACTTGCTGTTTCTAACAAATCTGGATTACCTTGTTCTGATGCTTTTCTCAAGTTATTCATAGGAGCAGAAACAATACTCTCTACAACAGCTTTTGTTAACTCATCAATAATTTTAATTCTTTTTTCATCTGTCTCTCCTAACATCTGTAACGCCTTTTGTAACTCCTTGATTCTCATAGAATCTGCATTAGTAAATACATCTTTGACTAGTGGTTCTGCATCAAGTCGTTTCATTGTAGCCTCAATGATTGGTACCTCTTCACTAATTATATTTTGCACAGTAGATACTTTTTCCTTCCTTTTTGTCATATTTTTATCCACCATTTCAGCAATTTGATCAATATTCATCAATTTAATTCCTGGGATTGTAGCAACTTGTTCATCAACTGTTCTCGGGTTTGATAGATCCAATATCATCATTCCAGATTTTTTATTCTTCATTGATTCTATCATTTTATCAAAGGTAACCAAGAAATAAGGTGCAATAGTCGCAACAAAAATTATCTCATAGTTATCGAATGCTGATAAAACATCCTCAAATTTTATGGGTTTACCACCTAATGTTTGAGAAAAACCAATAGCGCGCTCAACTGTTCTACTAGTGACATGAAATTCATAACCTCTTTTGTTAAGAGATTTGGCAACCATAGTTGCTGCTTCTCCTGTTCCTATTAGTAAAACATTTTTTGATTTTATATCATCTACATTTTCTTCAGCCAGTTTTACAGCCATTGAACCTAATGATATACCTCCTTTACTAATTCCTGTTGAGTTTCTAATACGAGTTCCAATCCGAATAGATGTATCAAATAATTTATTCAATCTTTTACCAGAAGCTTTTGTATTTCTTGCAACTGCAATTGATTCTTTAATCTGACCAAGAATTTGTTCCTCACCAACAACCAATGATTCTAATCCAGATGTAAGTTTTAGCAGATGTTCAAATGCATCATGATTATCACATATCTCTAAGATATCTGCAAACGCATTTTCTTCAAGTCCTGTTAGTGATGCCCAAGTTTTTTTGATTTTATGAACATCGTGATTATCTGATGCAGTAAATAATTCAACCCTATTACATGTCTGAATTATTACACATTCTGAAATGTTAGCATGTTTCTTAAAAGATAAGTATGCATCAGATAGATCTTTAAAGGCAAATCTCTCAAGTACATGTATAGGTGATTTTCTAAATGTTATGCGTGCATTGATTATATTTTGTTTCATGGCAATTCCTTAAGCATTTTTTTTACTCGTACCTGTGA
>JAAZYG010000030.1 GCA_014239775.1 Candidatus Uhrbacteria bacterium
ACCATTGTGTGCTGCCAATGTTAAATCTACACCGTATTTTTCAAGTACTTGATATTTTGCCTCTGGGTCAGGGGAATCTACTCTTTGGTTTCCTCTAATGTCTTTTAGTGCATCCAGTATTTTTGGTTCATTTATGTTGTATGTTGCAAGTAGTTTTGAAACGGCCTTGTTTGTTATTAGTCCAAGAAGTAAATGTTCTGTTGAAATAAATTCATCTTTAAAGGATTTTGTTTTTTTATGGGCATTAGCAAGTACCGCAGCCATTTGTTGTGACATGTAAATTTGTGCCATCCCGCTTGGTATGACTGGTTCCTTTGTGGGTAGTGTTTTTAAAATTTTATGTATCTCATCCGATAATTCTTTTTTAAGTGGTGTTATTTTATTTATTATAGATATAACAACACCGTCATTTTGATTTACCAGCGATGCTAAAAGATGTATTGGTTCTAGGGCTTGTTGGCCGTGCTCTATTGCAATTTGGTTTGCATTTTGCAGTGATTCTTGTGATTTAACTGTAAAGTTATTTGGTGTCATAAATATTATATTAGCACTCATAAGTATAGAGTGCTAATTGTATTTTGTCAATCCATAACAAGTTAACGTACCCCCTTAATTTTACCATTTATTTCTGTTATTATAACAATGTTATTATTGTTAATTCATATGAAAGAACATAGGATTTTTGGGGTTAAAATTCATGATATAAATAAAAAAGAGCTTACTTCTTTACTAGAGAAATGGTTGTTTTCTGATTCATTTAATTTAATTACAACACCAAACCCGGAGTTTTTAGTTGAGTCATGTAAAAATAATGCATTCAAGAATATGCTAAATAAATCCAGCATGTCCTTGCCAGATGGTGTTGGTTTGAGATTTGCAATAGCTGCATTGACTGATGGTTATTTAAGCAATAGACAAACAGGTGTTGATTTAGTTTTTTTATTATCTGAGTTATGTGCTCGTAACAAGAAGAGAGTGTTGTTGCTAGGTGGAAAAACTGATAGTGGTCTGAGTGTTGTTGAAAAATTTAAAAATGATTATTCAGATTTAGATATTCATTATATTGATCCTGGTTTTATTTCAGGTGATTATAGTCATGTAAGTATTAGTGATGATTTATTAAAACAAATTTCAGACCTAAATCCATGTGTAATTTTTGTTGCGTTGGGGCAGGGAAGACAAGAAAGATTTATTTTACAAATTAAGGATTTTGTTAAATCTATTAGAATTGGTGTAGGTGTGGGTGGTTCTTTTGAAAGTATCTCCGGTGTTACTAAAAGAGCACCGGAGATAATGCGTTCTATGGGTATGGAGTGGTTGTGGAGATTGTGCATGGAGCCTAGTAGGTTTGGTAGGATTATTACAGCAACAATTCACTTTCCTCTAATTGTTGTTTGGAGTACACTAAGCAATCGAAGGTTTTTAAAGGCATTTAAAAGAGTTCTTCCTGAGATATTTCGTCAAATTAAAGGTATATGAAAATAAAAACACGTTTTTCTCCGTCGCCAACAGGTTATTTGCATATAGGTAGTTTAAGGACTGCTCTATATAATTATTTATTTGCAAAAAAACATAATGGTGTATTTTTGCTTAGAATAGAGGATACTGACAAGGCAAGGACTGTTGATGGAGCTGCAGATGCTTTATTGGATGTTTTGCAGCAAGTTGGATTGAATGTAGATGAAGGGCCTTATGTTCAATCAGAGCGCATTGATATATATAAAACTTATGTTGATAAACTTCTTGAGCAAAAAAATGCTTATCATTGTTTTTGTACAAAAGAAAGACTGATTAAATTGCGGGAAAATCAAACTCTTGCAAAGATGCCCACAAAATACGATAGAAAATGTTGTGATTTGACCAACGATGAAGTGAATAAGAAAATTTCTGAGAATGAAGGTTTTGTTGTCAGGATGAAAGTTCCAGAAGGAGAAACTAGTTTTAAGGATGACATACGTGGTGTTATAACAATTAGCAATTCAGAAATTGATGACCAAGTAATACTAAAATCTGATGGATTTCCGACATATCATTTGGCTGTTGTAATAGATGATCATTTGATGGAAGTGACTCATGTTATTCGTGGAGAAGAATGGATTTCATCAGTTCCAAAACATGTTATTTTATATAGTTGGTTTGGTTTTGATGTACCTAATTTCGCACACTTACCGCTAATTTTAAATGAAGATAAAACAAAGTTATCAAAAAGACAAGGTGATGTGGCGGTTGAGGATTTTTTAAAAGATGGTTATTTACCAGACGCATTAATTAATTTTATTGCTCTACTTGGATTTAACCCAAAAGGTGACCAAGAAATTTACTCAATGGAAGAACTTGTTAAGTATTTTGAATTAACAAAAATAAATAAAGGTGGAGCAGTATTTAATCGTGAAAAATTAGACTGGATGAATGGTAAGTACATATCAGAATTGTCTGGTGCAGATTTGTCACAACTTGTGGAATCTTTTTTAGATGAAAATATTGATACAAAGTTGCTTGAAAAAATTTGTGAGGTTGAAAAGGGTAGACTTACGAGATTGGATCAAATTACGAGTAAAATAACTACTTATACTACAAGAATAGATTATTTACATAGTATACTGGTATGGAAAAAATCCAACCGTGAAGATTCTGCTATGCAATTAGATAATGCTCTTACATATATTGAAGGTCTATCAGAAAAAGTATTCACAGATCTTGATTTGATAGAGGATGCAATAAAAGGGTATATTAATAGTAATGACTTAAATAATGGAAATGTTTTGTGGCCACTCAGAGTGTCTTTGTCTTCAGCCGAAAAATCATCAAGTCCATTTGAATTATTATGGATCCTAGGCAAGAATGAATCAATTGAAAGAATTAATATTGCCATAAGCAAACTAAAAAATGGGAGTTAAGTATATAAAAAACTATTTGTTATTTCTAGGTGTCATGATGTTTGTTATGACAATGTTTGGTATTGAAGCGGCTTCCGCCATTGTTGATAATTCTTTTTCTGATGATATAGATAGTTTAAATCAAGACATAAACGACAAAAGAAATGATATTGAGAAATTGAATAGTAGAATTGATGGATATAAGGAAAAAATAAAACAGAAGCAATCAGAAAAAGTTTCTCTTGCCGGTGAGATGGATTTATTAGATAATCGGATTGCTAAAACAGAATTAGAAATTGAAGAAACTAATGAGGAAGTAAATCTACTAAATATAGAAATGAATTTACTAGAAAAGGAGATTTATATAATTGATTCTAAGCTTAGTCAAGACAAGGAATTGATAGTTTCTATACTTCAAGAGGTTCAGGTTATGGATAACAATTTTCCAATTCAAGTTTTTTTTGGGACAGATTCATTCTCAAAACTTTTTGACAGATTAGATTATTTAGAAACAATAAATACAGATTTAAAAAAATCAGTTGACAGTGCAAAACTTTCTCGTGAAAATGCTGTGTATAAAAGAGGTAACCTAGGGTCAAAACAGGATCAGTTAAAGGACTTGGAGTTGAGCTTAAAAAAAGAAAGAACTGAACTAGAATCTAACATTGGAGCAAAAGAAGTGTTGTTAGATGCTACACAACGCTCAGAGTCTCAATTTAAGGCTCTGCTCGATGATTTGAAGCAAGAGCAGTCTTTTATTAGTAATGAAATCATTGCTATACAAACTGAAATAGAGGGAAGATTAAGTAAACATGATGACATAGGAGATAGCTCAATTTTATCCTGGCCAATTGATCCGAGTAGTAGGGGAATTTCTGCAACTTTTCATGATCCAACATATCCATATAGACATTTATTTGAGCATTCAGGATTAGATTTACCTGCAAAAACAGGTACACCAATAAGTTCTGTAGCTCCTGGCTATGTTGCATGGGCAAGGAAGGGGAGACTGTACGGAAATTACGTAATGATCATTCATGCTAATGGACTGGCTTCATTATACGCACACATGTCTGCAACTTATGTTCAAGCAGATGAATTCGTCCCTAGAGGAAAAAAAATTGGAGCGGTGGGGAGTACTGGATTATCAACTGGCCCTCATCTTCATTTTGAGGTTCGTAAAAACGGAATTCCAACTAATCCATTAGATTACTTAATGTCGTATTAATATGGATATTAAAAATTCTTTAAAAATAATTGGTTGGGTTTTAACAATAGCTCCTTTAATTGCTTTTTTAGGTGTAAGTATTTATGTGATTAAAGGTGCTATGGAAGATGACGACATGGTTAAGGCCTTAGTAATGCTTTGTGTCGGTTGTTTTACATTAGGAGCGATTATCTTACTGTTAATGTTTCTTACAAATTTTATTTAGACTTATAGATATATTAGTATACCTAGTAAATAAGAGAACGTAATCTGTTGTGTCGCACAATAAACCTTATACGACACTAGTGTGTATTTAGAGCAAATTGATAAATTTATAACTAGTGGATAATTACTCCATTTTATAGATAATTTTAATTCTTTTTTAGTTTTTAGTTTAGATGTAAATACCAGCCACCCTCTCTTGTTGTACTGTAATTTATTATCTTTTACGACACAAAAATATATTGTTTAAATAAAAAAACAACCTCACTTAAGTGCGGTTGTTTTTATTTAGCCATAGGCTTGTATTACTACGCTGCAGCTTCATCTGAAGGTGCTGCGTCTTCTGAAGGAGCAGCTTCTGGAGCAGCTTCCTCAGTTGATGCTTCTTCTGCTGGTGCAGCAGCTTCTTCAGCTGATGCTTCCTCTGCAGGAGCTTCTGTTGCAGCTTCATCCATAGGAGCAGCTGACTGATTCATCTCGTCGTCGAAATTCATAACAACAATTGTTCAACTTAAGAGTTAGATGGCCTTTGGCTAGCAAAGAGACCGAATATATAATAACATTTTTTGATGTTTTTGTCAAAACTAGAGAGTTGCAATTTGAACTCCCCCACCCTCTTGTATATCTGCGATCATTAGAGTTATTTCTATGTCAGGATGTCTTGTTTGTAGTTTATTTTTTGCTATGTTTAAGTCTTGTTTGTGTTGATTTAACTCATCTTCTTTAGAGTCAAAAGCATCTTTTCCGCCATAACCTCCACAGTCAGTGTGATTCATTAATATTACCTTATTTATATTATGAAGCTTTTTTGATAGATCAACTTGACTTTCTGCGTAACTATTATTTTCCTGAGATATAGATTTTGTTGAGCCGGCTATAGAAATTATATCTATGTCTCCATATAGATTTTCAGTATTTAAGTAATTACTTATTTCTTTTCCTAATCTGAAATCAATACATCGTACCAGGACACTTGAGCATGTGTGTGACATAAAATTATTTTAGTTTATTTAAAATATACATGATCTCCAAAACGTAGATCAATATAATTTAATTTACTTTTATCGTCAATTTTTTCTTGTAATATTGTCTTTAGATTCATTGCTTGATTATTTATATCTGCAGTTGCATCGAATAAAATATCATATCCATCTTTTGTTTTAACACCAATCCATTTTCCAGCAAGCCTGTCGATATTTGTGTTTGTAAATTCTATACCTTGATTTTTTAGGTGCTTGTGAAATTCAATAATACTCACAATTTCTGTTTCTTTAAGAACAGAATCGCCGATGTTTATTTTTAGATTATTTTTATCAAGGAATATTGGGAGCTCATCAAGTCTACGCTTATCTTTTGTGATTATTGATGGATCTGATATTTCAGTGTCTAATATCTCTAACTCTACAGCAGATAATTCACGTACTACAACACCGTTTAAATCAACAACATAGATTATGTCATTAGTTGTCCATAATAATTGAGATGTGCGTTCTGTAAGATGTATTGTTATTTGTTTTTTGTGAAGATCTATGAACAATTCATCAAATATAAATTTAGATTTTAGTCGTTTTACAAGTTCATTTTTGTTAAAAAGAAAGACATTTCTTTTTTTAAAAACAAACAAATAATTATTATTAAGGTATGAATTAATCTCCTTTTTTATTATTTGTTTGTCTATAAATTTAATTCCGTTTATTTCAACGTTTGTAATATTTAGGTTGGTGTGTGTAAATAAAATTACTATAAGAATTATTAATCCTGTGAACGCCCCTATAATTGGAAAAACAAGGGAAAATATTTTTTTACTATTTTTATCAAAATATGGATTTTTAAATTTTCCAGCTTTATATCTTTTTTTTTGTGTTCTATGTAGAAAATTACGTTTTTTCATACTATACAATAATACGTGGCAGTGTTGGGTTTATTCGTGTTAATACTTCATATGCAATTGTATCAATTTTATTTGCAATATTATATGCAGAAATAGTATGTTTCCCTTCTGTTCCAATTAAGACAACTTCTTGTTCTATGTATGTTTTTGGAACCATTGATACGTCCACCATTATCATGTTCATGCAAATTCTTCCTACTACCTTACACAATACACCAGCTATCAGCACTTCTCCCTTTGAGGACAATCCCCTGTCATATCCATCCCAGTAACCAGCGGTGACAACTGCTATACGACTCCTTTTTTGTAGCACTTCTGTCAACCCATATCCTATGGGTGTACCAGCTGAATATTCTTTTATCTGTGCGATTCTACTTTTCCATGCTAGTACAGGTTTTAGATCTATTTTAAGGTTATTTGTTATAACAGAATTTTCAACATCTGATGAAGGCCATATTCCATAAAGGGATATTCCAGATCTGACCATTGTAAAATGTGTGTCCGGGTATAAAATTATACCTGCCGAGCACGCGCAATGAATTAATTCTGGTTTAAAATTTTATTTTTTTATACATGCAACCGCATCTGAAAATTCTTTTATTTGTTTTGATGCAAATTCTGTATTATGAGTTTCCTCCAAATTTGCGAAGTGAGTTGAAACACCATTTAGAAGTACGTGTGTAGACCGTTTTAATACTTGCAATGTTTCAAGAAGGTTCTCTTTCAATACACCCTGTCTTGCTGTTCCTGTTTCAATTTTTAGGTGTACGTTAATTTTTTTTGCTAATTTTCCAGCTTCTTTTTCAATAAATTCAATTGAGTCTTTATCGTAGACAGTTATATCTATTGAGTTATTTATTGCATCGCTAAATTTATCTTTCATTGTGTATCCAAGAGTTAGTATGTTTACACTTGGAAGTAGTTCTCTTAACAAAATAGCGTCATTTATATTATCAACCGCAAAAAAATTAACACCATTCCTATTTAAAATTTGTGCTATTTCTTTTAGACCATGTCCGTATGCATTTGCCTTAACAACGGCACAGAATTTTGATTTACCACTTACATTATTGAGTGTTGTAATGTTTTGTGTTAATGCTCTTTCAGAGATTTCTATCCATGTTCTATACTTACTCACATCTTCATCTCCTTCATTCTTTTTATTGGTATATATAGGTTTTTTGATTGCAACCATCTTATAATGTCTATTTCTAGATCTGATTGATCAAAGCCTAAAACAATCATGTCGGGTTCAAACTTTTTTATTACATCATATAATCCAAGTATTTGATCTGACAATATAGCCTCTGTAACAAATGGTAGGTTCCTTATGGAATTTAGTCTTATTACTTCATTGGTAAGTGCAGATTTTTGTTTTAAATCTCTAACATGTTCATCTCGAGCAACAGAAACATATAAATTGTCACCGAAATGCTTAGCACGTCTTAAAAAAAACTCATGCCCCTTATCCAAACCGTCAAAAGTTCCAAAAACTAAAATTTTCTTCTTACTTTTTTTATTTATCTGTTCCATGTCGTAATGTTGGGAATAAAATAACCTCCTTTAGATTGTGCGAATCCACAAGTGTTGCAGTAAGTCTGTCTATTCCTATGCCAAATCCCGCTGTTGGAGGCATTCCGTGCTTTAGTGATTCAACGTAGTCTGCATCAAAAAACTGTGCTTCATCATCACCTGCCTCTCTTGCTTCTTCTTGCTCACGAAATCTAGCCTCCTGATCTAATGGATCATTTAATTCTGAAAAAGCCTTTATGTTCTCTACCCCACCACCATAAACGAGTTGAAACATTTCTGCGTAACGTGGATCATCTTCTTTTCTTTTTGCAAGAGGTGTCATTTCAACTGGATAGTCTGTTATGTATGTAGGTTGTATTATTTTTGGTCTCGCAAGATGTTTGTATAGATTGTCTATTATTGTCATCTTACTATCTGTTTTGTCTACTGGAACATTATTTTTTATTGCAATTTGTGCCAAGTCATCTCTAGTTTCAAATTCTTCTATATCAAAATCTCCGTATTCAATCATTAATTCTCTGAAGGTTTTTCTTGTCCAGGGTGCAGAAAAATTTAATATATTTCCTTGAAATTTAATTGATTGATGATCAAGTCCAATCTTATCTATAACCTTTATAATCATTGTCTCCAAGAAATCCATAAGCTCTTTATAGTCCATGTATGCAACATACCCTTCTATTTGTGTGAATTCGGGATTGTGTGAATGATCTATTCCTTCGTTTCTAAAGCATCGTGCAACTTCATATACACGATCAAAACCACCAACAACACATCTTTTTAAGTATAGTTCTGGTGCAATTCTCAAGTACATATCCTCATCGAGTGCATTGTGATGTGTTAGAAAAGGTTTTGCACTGGCACCACCTGGTATGGGTTGTAATATTGGTGTTTCTACCTCTAAAAAACCGAATTCATCCAAATAGTCTCTTATGGTTTTTATAATTAAAGCTCGTTTTATAAAAATATCTTTTACATTATCATTTGCGATTAGATCTAAATATCGCTTTCTGTATCTAACCTCTATATCATTTAAACCATGCCATTTTTCGGGGAGTGGTAATATTGTTTTTGTTATTACTCTAATCTCTTTTACATCTAGTGAATTCTGTCCTTTTTTTGTTACAAACGCAAGACCTGTTGCCTCAACAAAATCTCCATTGTCCGATATATCATTGAAATAGTGATATAGGTCTTCACCCATATGATCTCTACGTAAAACAAGCTGAAAAACAGAACTGTTTTCTTGTATTGAAACAAAGGTAAGACCCCCATGTTTTCTTATCGTTTTTGCTCTACCTGTTAGTGTTACTGTTTTTTTATTTTCAAAAAATTCATCAAAACGTGCAATGTACTCCTTAACCGTATGAGTTTTATTTACTCTTGCTGGATATGGATTCACACCATCTTGTTTCATTTTATTTAAACGTTTAATTCTGTCTTTTTCTTCTTGTATCATAAATCAAAATAAGGCATAAATATGCCTTATTTTACAGATAAAGTGTGTATTATGTCAAAGTTTACTTTATTTCTAGTATCTTATAGCTTATAACGCCAGATGGTACGTCTATCGTAACCGTTTCATCAACTGTTTTTCCCATAAATGCACGTCCAATTGGTGATTCGTTGCTTATCTTGCCTTCCATTGGATTTGATTCATTGCTGCCAACAATTGTATATATTTTTTTATTACCATTTGATTCAGCTACAAATGTCACACCAAATGATATTTCATTGTTTCCTGTAGTTTCTTCAATTATAATCGCCTCTTTTATAATCGCCTCTATTTCCAGAATTCTAACTTCATTTGTTCCTTGTTGTTCTTTTGCGTCATGATATTCAAAATTTTCAGACAAATCACCCAGTTCCTTGGCGTCTGAAATTTTAATTGCAATTGCTTTTCTTGTGTTTTTGATTCTATTTTCACGTTCCTCATTTAGGTCTTGCAATCCCTTTTTTGATATGTAAGTTGGCATATTGATATTTATTTAAGATATAGCTTGTAGGACTCCTTGTCAATTCCTTACGTATTATTTACTATTCTTTTCAAACCACCATTGAAATATTTCTTTTGCAAGTGGAACGGCTGCATCATTACTACTTCCACCCTCTTCAATTAAAATTATCAATGTTAAATCAGGATCTGTATACGGTGCAAATCCAGAAAACCATGAATAGTATGGTTTGTCCCCTGGAGCTTGTGCTGTGCCTGTTTTTCCAGCTATTGATTGACTCAGTGTATTTAATGATCTGGCACTTCCCTGTGTAACAGTTTGTCTCATTCCTTGTCTCACAATTTCAATGGATTCAGAATTAATATTTTCAATAACTTTTGGTTGATGAGATAGGTTTATGTCTGATAAAGAACCATCAACTGCTTCTATTAAATATGGTACGACTTTAAAACCTCCATTTGCAATTACTGAAGTTGCTATAGCCATTTGCAAAGGTGTTGTTAAAAAATCACCTTGTCCAATTGCCAGATGATATGTATCACCAACGTACCATCTTTCTTTTTTTACTTCCCGCTTCCATTCTTTGCTGGGTAGAAATCCGTCTGATTCTGCTGGTAAATTAATACCTGTTTGTTCACCAAAACCAAACATTCTTGCATATTCAGAAATTTGTTTCACACCAAGGCCTGTAACTTTATCATAGCCACCACCAAGTATGTAAAAAAATGTATTTACTGATTCTGATATTGCTTTTCTAACATCAGTTACTCCATGACCACCTGTTTTCCAGTCTGGAAAAAACCACTCATTAATTCGTATACCACCTGTTGAAATAAATGATGAATGCTCTTTAATTATGCCTTCAGTTAATGCAGCATAAGCAATAAATGGTTTAAATGTAGAACCTGAAGGAAATTCACCAGATATGGCTCTATTAAACAATGGCCTGTCAGGATTATTGAGTAATTTTTCATACTCATCTATTTTAATTCCGTTTGTAAAATCGTTGTTATTGTAGGCTGGTAAGCTTACCAGTGCCTTTATTGAACCTGTTTGTGGATTTAGTGCAATTACAGACCCTCTTGTAGCACCAACACGAGTAAAAAGATTAAGCATTCTACTTTCTATATACTCTTGAAAATTAGAGTTTATGCTTAAAGTTATGCTGGATCCATCTGTTCTCTTTGTTTTAGAAATCACTGACAAGTTTTTTCCTATTGCATCTACCTCTGTAATAACAATACCTGGAATTCCTCGTAAAATTGATTCTGCAATTTTTTCTATTCCAGTTTTACCTATTGTATCAATTGGTTTATATTCACCATCTGAGTTTTTCAGATCATCAAGACTCATTGTTCCAGTATATCCCAATATGTGTGATAAGGATTGAGCATTCAATGGGTATTTTCTTTGTGATCCAATTTCTAGATCAAAACCATCTAATGACGAAGTTTCTATAGCAAGTTTCATTGCAATTTCGTACGATAAATGTTTTTTAAGTGGAATTGGGTCATTTGGATTATTAATAAAATCTGTAATTGCCAGGTCTATATCTGCTCTTTGTAACCCTGTTAATTTTGTGAGTCTATTTATAACATTAGATCTTCTTTTTGTATCTTCTGGTAAATCTGAAATTGTCATTGTTAATATAAATGCAGGAATATTTTTTGCTAATATTTTTCCATTATTATCAAAAACCATTCCTCTTGGTGGAATCACTCTTTCTTCGCGATATCTATTTCTATCAGCTAATTTTTTATAATGATCACCCTGTATTATTTGAAGTTGGGCTGATTTACATGAAAAAATTAACAGTGTAGTAGATATTAGCACAATAAACCATCCTATTTTTTTCCTATCAATAGCTGAGCCAATTGAATCATGTTTTGTGTACTTGCCAAAAGACTCATCAGAAACATCTAATTCCAAATCTGTACGGTTACCTACTGTACTATCCTTTTTAAAACCACGGTCACTTTGTATAACAAATAGTTTTGATCTTTTTTTTTTGAATATTTTATTTAACATTGTATGGTTTTTTGAATCTGACATCACTCTGCGATCTTATAAATAATAGCCTAAGCCTGTTTATTATTGGGTACATGAGAATAATTATCAGAACTAAAAATCCTGCACCTACAATCAATTCATCCACAAAGATACTCCACAGCACTTTTCTTCCTAGGAGTGATTCCGTAAACAGTATGATCGACTGGATGGATATTAGTATTAAAAAACTAATTAAAGCATTAGCCATCACACCGTAAAATGATCGATTTGTAAATACATGTCTAGCAAGATACATTATTGACAGTGCTGCTATTCCGTATGCAATTATTTGAAAGCTACTTGTGCCTATTTGGTAATAATCTAGAATAAATCCATGTAATGGTAGCCACAATGCTATTTTATATATTCCTAGATGCTGGATCAGGTAAGTAACCACAGCATATAACAATGGTGCGAGATGAATGGAAAATGGCATTGTAGATAGAAAACTTATTTCAATGGTATGCACAATAGTAAAAAATAAGATTGTGAGTATAAAAGCTATCATATTTCAAGTTGTAACAACGCTATTACATTGTAATATTTGTCTAAAGATATTAATGGTTCAACTACAGCTTCTTGAAAAGGTGCTGTTTCGTCAATTGTTACAGAATTTACTATACCAACAATTAATCCAGAAGGTATATTTTCTTCTAGTCCGGAAGTCACCACAAGATTATTGATATCTATTTTTTGTTCGTTTGGAATAAATTTTAAATTAATCAAATTTCCAGACATACCTTTAGCAATTCCAATTGTAGATGATTCGTGCAGCACAGATACTGCTGTTGCGTGTTGGATGTCAGTAGATGCCCTAACTGTAGATGTTCTACGGTTTACCTTAATAACTTTTCCAACAAAAAAACCATCCCTAACAATGATTGGGGTTCCAACAAAAAGCCCGTCTTCACTTCCTTTGTTAATTACAAAAGATGAATTCTGTGAAGAATTTGATCTTGCAATGATTGCTGCACCAACCGGCCTTAATTTTCGTCTATCTGTAAAATTAAGACTGTCTCTTAGATGTGTATTTTCTTTTTTTAGTATCTCTAACTCTGCTTTATTTACAGCAAGACTATTAATTATATTAACCATATTGTTAATATCTTCGGTGGTTACATCTTCAGGGGAAAGTATGTCATTAGATATGTTGGCAATTAGATTTCCTGTTTCTGAGAGTGTTTTTTGTGTAAAATTTAGCAATGAAAATCCATACTTTAAAAATAATAAAATAAATAAAAAAAACAGAGCAACTACTATTATTGATGTTGTCTGTTTATTTTTAAACATAATTATATAATACCCCCGTCTTTTGCTGAAGGAAGGCTTATTTCCTTCAAGAGCTCTTCATCGTCAAGAAGTATTCCTGCACCACGAACAACTGATGTCAATGGATCATCGGCCACCCTTACAGGTATTGCAGCCTGCCTGCTAATTAACGTGTCCAACCCTCTAAGTAGTGCTCCTCCACCCGTTAATATTATTCCCCTTTCGTATATGTCTGCAACTAATTCAGGAGGTGTTGTTTCTAGTGTTGCTTTTATATTTTCTATAATACTTCTTACAGATCTACTTATTGCATCTCGAACTTGTGAGTCAGTTATTATAATTTCTTTTGGCAATCCAGATAAAAGGTCTCTTCCTCTCATTTCAATCTCAAGTTTATCTTCTTGTTCAATTGCACTACCTATTCTTATTTTAATTCTTTCAGCAACCCTTTCACCTAAAAGTAAGTTAAAGGACTCTCTTGCATATTGAATAATATTTTTGTTCATTTCTTCTCCTGCAATATCCATTGATCTCCATGTAACAACACCAGCTAATGACATGACAGCTATTTCTGTTGTTCCACCACCAACATCTACAATCATAGTACCAATAGAGTCGGATAAAGGCATTCTTGCACCAAGTGCTGCAAGCATGGGGTTTTCAATTAAATGAACTTTTCTTGCACCAGCTGAAAGTGCAGCATCCTCAATTGCCTTTCTTTCTACTTCTGTCGTTTCAAGTGGTACTCCTATTACAATTCTAGGGCTAGATATTATTGTAAATGAATCTGAGTATACCTTATCAATAAAATATTTAAGCATTTTTTCTGTAACTTCAAAATCCGAAATAACACCATTTGTTAATGGTTTTGTTATAGAAAGATGAGAAGGAGTTTTTCCAAGCATGTCCTTGGCACTAGTTCCAACGGCCAATATCTTATCTGTTCTTACATTTACAGCAACCACAGATGGCTCATTTACAACTATTCCACCATCTCTGGAATATACTCTTGTATTGCATGTTCCTAGATCTATTCCTAGATCCTTAGAGAACTTACCGAATAAACTTTTCAACATAATAAAAGAAGGCTTTAGCCTTCTGATTCTACAGTACTATATTATTGATATCAAGCTTAATTTTAATATATTTGTTGTTCAAGCACGTTTTTGCAGTGATACAAATACCAATTCTAGTAATGAGAATCCTGCAATTATTAAAATTAACGACCACCATCTTAATAAAAGTTCTGATTGCATCCATAATGCAACCAAGAAAATAGTTGTTAAAAATAAAGCTTGTCTGAATGATCTTACAGTCAATCTTGCTTGTGGCTCATTTGGATTAAACCATATCCTTACCTGCGCACCTATTAATGAAATTGTTCCTATCAACGCTGTAGCCAATGTTACATAAAACAACAAAAAACCAAGAGCCCCAGTATTTATAGGGTCAATTGAATTGAGTACAAATATCCATCCTATCCAAGCACCAACACTTGCGATTGACATTATTATTATATAAAAACGAAATGTCATATCTCTTTATTTGGAAACCTGCGCACAACCCTGAATGTTATTTTATTAAATTTATGCTCAGGAAACATGTCTTTAAGATTATTTAAAATTTCATCCTTGTGGTATGACAATGCTTGACTCGCTGAACTGTTTATTGTGTAAATTAATACGTAACCATTTTTATAAGATATACATTTTGCATCATTCTCATTAGATGATGGTAAAAATCTTTTTAACATTGAGTTTACTTCATCTACTATACTAACAGCACTAATCTGACGTCCTATTCGTGCACGTTTTACAGCTCCTTTAAGCAAGTCCTTTATTGACAATGATTCCATATTTTACGTTTGTCTGAATTCACAAATATCCGAAAAATCACAGTAACCACAATGAAAACCAGGTGTTGCATCAAATTTGCTAGATCTAATACGCTCCACTCTTTCTATAATATCATTTTTTAGCTTAATAAGCTCACTTTCGTTTGCAATAAAGGAGACTTTTGAATTGTCCTCAATATAATGAAGTGTTAATTTTTTTGGGTTTAAACCCAAAATTTCACTTGCTGCGATTTGATAAAGGTACAGTTGTTCTTTATCAGACTTTTTAAGTTTATTTTTCAATTTTGGTGTACCAGTTTTATAGTCAATTATCTCGACACCATCTTCAAATGTGTCAACTCTATCAATTCTACCCTTTAGAATTACATTGTCTATTTTTAGCTTGAAGCCTTGTTCTATTGAGATTGGTTTGGGTAGGTTCTCTTTTAATGATAAGTAATAATTTTTTAATTCTTTTTCTCCCTTGCTTCTATATTTTTCTCTTTGCTCATCATTTATATACCAGCCATCTTCCCATCTGGCTTTATATATATCCATCAATTCTTCTATGCTCACTGGAATAGATTCTGTTTCAGTTAAACTTCTTTCTATCCACAATTTGAAGTAATCTTCTAATGTGTTGTGTATTGTTTGACCATAAGAAAACGTCCATTTTCCAGACATTGGAATTTTAAATATATGTGCAAATTTATATTGCAATGGACATAGTTTAAAAGATGAAAGTTGTGTGAATGAAAATTGTTTTGGTAATGCAATGTGTATTTTTTTTATCTCTTGTGTAACCATTTTGTTTTCATCTAATATACTTTGAGTATCTGTTTGTGTTACTTCTGTTGTATTGTAATTTAACTCCGTTAAAAAACGTGAGATTTTTCTTTTTCTTGCACCACCATAATTTTCTGCAGAGGTAAAATATACACCTTTTTTTTTTTTTTTTATTGCTACATAAAGCAACCTTCTTTCTTCTTGAATGTGCTGTTCCATAGTTGTTTCTGAATCAGGTATCAATCCATCAGGTATTGGGATAGATTCTGAGCGTCTTTGAGAAGGAAATCGTCTCTCTATTAAATTGACTATAAACACATACTTAAACTCTAGACCTTTTGATGAATGTATTGTTAGTATACGAATCATATCAGGACCAGCGTCAGGATCTATGCTAAACGAACCTTCTTCACCTGCATTTCTTTCGTCTGAGAATTCAGATAAAAATACATGTAACATTGGGTGATCGTTTCTTGTTTCAAATGATTTAATTCTTTCAAAAAACCTTTGTAAACATCTAAATGCCTCATACTTAGCTGCCTCATCTAAATTATTTAGATAAGTTAAATACCCTGTTTCCTTAATTATTTTTATAAATATTTCTGAAGCATTTTCCTGTGCTGCAATTAATCGTATTTTACTAAGAACATCTAAGAGTTTGGTTATTCTAGTAGCCTCTTCTTTGTTAGCAAAATCTTCTGATGTACACCTGGTAAGAATATCAAATAATGATTTACCTTTTACTTGTGCTTGCATGTTTAATTCAGTAATTGTCATTGGGTCTAAGTCTATAATATCTAGATTCAGCATCCTATAAACCGATGCACTATCGTATGGATCATCCAGAACCTTCATTAGCGCAATTACATCAAGTACTATTGGTTTTTTATATAAACCACTTAATGCTAAAAATTGATACGGTAATGCTTGTTTTTCCAATGCGTTAGCAAAATCTTTACCAGCAGCATTTGATCTTACTAATATTGCAAAATCATTCCAGACTACGTTAGGAGTTTGTTTTAATTTTATTATTTTATTAATTACGCTTTTTATTTCTTCTTCGTTGTTTATTGAATGAATGTGCTGTATCTCACCACAATCTTCTGTCTGTGCATTTAGTTTTTTTGTTATTTCATCGTATTTTGCTTCTAATCTGTCCGGGTTATTTGCTTGAATAAAATTGTATGCATGATCTAGTATGGACTGTGCTGATCTGTAGTTTTCTGAAAGAATAACTTTTTTAGTATTTAGAAAATCTGATTCAAAATTAATAATATTTTTCACAGACGCTCCTCTGAATCTGTAAATTGCTTGATCATCATCTCCCACAACAGTTATATTTTGATTGTGTTTAGTAAGTAGTTTTATTAGTTCATACTGAGCATTGTTTGTATCCTGAAATTCATCAACTAGTATATATTTATACTTCTCCGATATTTTTTTTAGAATATTTGGTCTATTTTTAAGTAGAAGTATTGAATATAAAATAAGATCACCAAAATCAAGCGAATCGTTTTCAAGAAGTATGTCTTGATATGTTTTATATGCACCGGAAAGCTCTTCTAATCTTAATAGTTCTGTTTTAATATCTTCATCCATTTCTCCTTTGATTAAATCATTCTTTTGTTTAACAAAATATAAATATGTTTCTGGTGTAATAACGCTATCCTTCAATCTAGAAAAATGTTTTAATAATGATTTTATAAACTTGGTTGGATTTGAAAGTGGTTTGTAATAATTTAAGTTGAACTTATTGTAATTTTGTCTTGTAAGTAACCATGAATTTAATTCGTTTAATATTTTGAAATCTCTACAAAGACCAATCTCTGTTCCGTAGTCTCTTAATAAACGTTCACAAAATGAGTGGAATGTTGATATTTGTATATCAACATATCCTAGCGGTAACAATATATCTACACGTTCTTCCATTTCAGTTGCAGCTTTGTCTGTAAAAGTAAGTGCTAATATATTTTCTGGTTTTGCTAAACCTTGATTTATTAGCCATGCTATACGTCGTGTAATTACTGTTGTTTTACCTGTTCCTGCACCAGCAACAATCATAAGTGGCCCCTTATTATGGGTAACGGCTTTTTCTTGGTCCTTGTTGAGGTTATTTAGCAGATTAGACATATTGAGTTGTATATTACCACATTGTGTTTGTGTACTATTTATCTCCAAAAATAAAAACCGACTTATTACATAAGGCGGTAAGAGTGCATTATAAGCTGTATTAGCTTATCCAAAATACTGAGTGTACAGTTGCATTAACAACACTAGGAATGGGTTGTTGAAAAACACAAGCTGTTATTCCTTTCAATTCTCTCGATCGAATCAATTTGAGTATAATCAACTTGATCTGG
>JAAZYG010000022.1 GCA_014239775.1 Candidatus Uhrbacteria bacterium
TCAGGATCAGGATCAGGATCAGGTGTTGGTTCAGGATCAGGATCAGGATCAGGTGTTGGTTCAGGATCAGGATCAGGATCAGGTGTTGGTTCAGGATCAGGTATGATTTTTGTGGTTGGTGGTGGATCTATCTTCTTCTTCTTCTTCTTCTTATCTTCATCCTCATCTTCTTTTTTTGCGGTTTCGATGTGTCTTGGTAAAATTGCCAATTCCTTAATTTCCCTTTCCGTTGATTCAGGTTCAGGATCAGGTGTTGGTTCAGGATCAGGTGTTGGTTCAGGTAAAGGTTCAGGTATTGGCTCTGTGTTCACAGAGGTATCTATTATCGGTACTTCATATATTAAGTCAACTACATGTGATCTGTTTCCGTCTAGTATATCTTTCAATGCATCATGACTAAAGGTTCCGTTATTATAGTCCTTAATTTTATTTTTTACTTCAGAATTTGAATCTACACCAAGTTGTGATTGCAGCCATTCCATTGCAGATTTTTCATCATCAAAGTTTACAACATCACCTGAGTCATTTGTTATTTGCATTCTTTCACCTCCACCAATTGTATTAATTTCAATATTAGAAGTATCGATTCCTTCAGCTTCTAATGAAGCAATTATTGTTTCTGCCGCACCATCAGCTCTTTTTTCACTTAGTACTTGATTATTTTTAATATCACCATCAAAACTAGGTGCTTCTTTTCCTTCCATGGATGCGTAACCAGTTACTGTAATTTTTATATTTGCATTTGGGTTTTGTGTTAGAACGTCCTTAAGCTCTTGTATTTCTGAACTAACATCAACTTGATCTGGAGGACTATAATCACGTGCATATTCTCTGTTATTGTCTGTATGAAGTTCTTCTATTTCTGAACCAATTTCAACATTGATTTGTTCAAGTAACTCAAGTGACTCATTTGCTGGTATGTCTATTGGCTTATCACCTGATGCCTCAGCAATTTGAGTCGTAGGTGCTTTATTGTGTTCAGGTGATTGTGCGTGAGCTTTCTCAATCCCTCCCATTGAAACCATAAGCCTAGTTGATAAAGCCACAACAGCAATAAATTTACCAAGTTTACCTTTTGTTAATCTAGAAAGTACTCCAGAAGGTTTATCTTCATCTGGTCCACTATACTCATCTTCCATATATTCTTGAAAAGCTTTTCTACGTTCTGGATCAGATTGAATTTTTTCAGTTTCAACACCAATGTCTTCCATTGTTTCTTGCATTTCACGGTTTTCTTCTACAGATAATTCATTACTTGTTTTATTTTCAGGATTTTCAAAAAATTCTTCAGTTTTTTCTGATGAAATAACATCGATTCCTTCTAGTTTATTTTCTTCTGGATTTTCAGACATAATATTATATAGAAAATAATTGTTTAATTTTTTCTCTTATAACACCTATTGATTTCTTATTTTCATACTTGTCTACTTTCTCTTGTTGTTGTTTATCATACATTTTATTAAAAAACTTTAATTTATCTCTTGTATGACGCAGAAAAATGAAGCGTTTTTTTGGATCACTTATTTCTGATAAAAATGTATTTAATTCGTCTTTAGACAATTTCATATACAAGAAGTATATCGTAAATTATGTGAAATCTAAAGGTTATAAAACAACACCCGCAACTTCTTGTTGCGGGTAGTACACAGGACGTAGATCATGTGCAACGATCCGTTTCCTGTTAAGGTGCAAATTGGAAAATTCTAGCTAGTATTTTTTCTCCATTCCTTATTAATAAAAAAATATATCATATAAAAAGATGATATATTTTATGGTGCAGGCGGAAGGACTCGAACCCTCAACCTCGTGGTCCGAAGCCACGCACTCTATCCAGTTGAGCTACGCCTGCATGCTAGTAGTCTAAATTTATATACAGAATTCTAGGGGAATGCTATGTTATTTATTGACGTTTGTCAATAAATCTGGCAGAATTCTGACATAACAATTATCAATTTCTTATTGCGCCGTTAGCTCAGTCGGTAGAGCAGGAGACTCTTAATCTCTTGGCCGCAGGTTCAAGTCCTGCACGGCGCACCACAAAAATACAGCAGATTATTTGCTGTTTTTTTATTGATTATATTTTGATTTTTCCAGTGATGTTTCTTGTAAAGAAGAAAAATGATACTATTTAAAAACTATGAGATATTCTAAAATATTCGCAAAAACAAATAAGAGTGCACCGCATGATGCTGATTCTCCAAACGCACGTCTTTTGGCACAAGCTGGTTTTATAAATCAGTCAATGTCAGGGGTTTACAGCTACTTACCTTTAGGTTTGAGAGTGTTAAATAAAATTAAACAGATTGTTCGTGAGGAAATGGACGCATTGGGTGCAAATGAAATATTAATGCCAGCACTTCATTCAAAGAACTTATATGACACAACAGAGAGATGGGACTCAATCGATGTACTGTTTAAATTAAAAGGTAGTGGAAAAAAGGAATATGCTTTAGGTTCAACTCATGAAGAAGTTGTAACACCCCTAGTAAAGGAGTATGTAAAATCATATAAAGATTTACCTGTCGCTGTATATCAGATACAAGATAAGTTTCGAGATGAGCCAAGAGCAAAATCAGGACTTTTACGTGGACGTGAATTTTCAATGAAAGATTTGTACAGCTTTCATCTAACAGAGGAAGATTTTAATAAGTTTTATGAAAAGTCTAAAGAGTCATATTTAAATGTATTTAGTCGTTGCGGACTTGATGCTGTTGTTGTTGAAGCAAGTGGTGGGGTATTTTCAAAATTCTCACATGAATTTCAGGTAAAGACTGAGTATGGTGAAGATACAATTTTTAATTGTAAATGTGGTTTTGCACAAAACAAAGAAATTGCAGAAGTAAAAGAAGATGATGATTGTCCAAAGTGCGGTACAGGAAAAATTCAAACATCAAAGTCTATTGAGGTTGGAAATATTTTTCCTTTAAAAAATAGATTCACAAAAGCTTTTGGTTTTAAGGTTCAAGGACAAGATGGAAAGCAGACAGACATCTTGATGGGTTGCTATGGAATTGGTCCGTCTCGTGTCATGGGTTCAGTTGTAGAGGTGCATCATGATGATAAAGGAATTGTGTGGCCAAAGGCAATTGCACCATTTAACGTACATCTTATTTCAATAAAAAATAAAGACGAAGCTATACAAGAAAAAATTATGGGAATATGTCAGTCATTGCATGATGAGCTGAATCAACTTGGTGTAGATGTACTGTGGGACGATAGAGAAAATATATCAGCTGGTCAAAAATTTGCAGATGCAGACTTGATAGGGAATCCACTTAGAATAGTTGTTTCTGAAAAGACGTTGGCAGATAATTCTGTTGAATGGAAAGAGCGCCATGAATCTGAAAGTAAGTTAGTTAGTACGGAAAATGCAGTGAATAAAATTAAGATGTTTATAGATGCACCAGATAATTTAACAAGTCATTAGTATTGACAAAAATGTAAAAATAAGCAATTATACACAGGTATGAACAGATCTATATCTTACAACGGAACACAATTTACACATGCATATGCAATGCTTGTGTGTGTTTTTGGTTTGCCGGGTAAAAAGGATCTGATGTAAGTTTTTATTGATATCAGTTTCTAAACAACTCGGGAAACCGGGTTGTTTTTTTGTTCTTTAAATATACAAACAAACCAAATTGGAGTTTTGATGAGAGTAGAAAAAATGTATTACACGTTTGGTGGTTTGCATATGTTTGGTATTGGTGTAATTGCGCCAGCCTACTCACCGTATATGCTATCGATCGGATTATCCTTAGCAGAGATCTCGCTTGTTAATGCTGTTTTTTGGATTGTTATGATTTGCGCAGAGCTTCCAACAGGAATGCTTGCAGATGGCAAATCACGTGCATGGTCATTAAAATTTGGTGCATTATTTTTTGGTACAGGTGCCGCTGGGTATTCAATTGCAACAGATGTTACAAGTGTTGCTTTGTCAGAAGCAGTTATTGGAATAGGTGCTTCTATGGTGTCTGGTGCAAAACAAGCATGGATTACTGATGCATTGGATAAGGTTGGTAGAAAAGAAGATGTGCGTAAAGTATTTGCAACAGATGCAATAATCACATCTTTTTTAATGATGGCAGGTGGCTTTATTGGAGCTTATATAGCCACAATTAATTACAGATATATTTGGGGTCCACTTATTTTCTGTAATATTATTGCTGCAGCAATTGCACATAAAGCAATGAATGGAAAAGGTGAACCTAATGTAAGAGTTGATGAGTTTGTGGCATTAAGAAAAAGTATTGAGCATTTAAAGAAAAGCAGATCATTACAATGGGTCATTTCAATCACAATCTTGTCAGGCTGTGTTGTGTGTTTCAATCACTATTGGTCTATATACTTTAAGCCAATGGTTGGTCAGATCAACCTATCATGGATATGGGTATTCATTTATGTATCAATGATGCTGTCTGGCATGTATGTGCGTAATGTAAAAATAAGACCAGGGAAAGAGGTTGCACTAATCATAGGTTCAATTGTGATTTCTGGTAGTGGTTTAGTGCTGATGTCTTATTTTAACGGTCTAATATTATCACTTACAGCGGTGGCAATTCATGAAATTGGTAGGGGGATATTTTTTCCATTAGTAGATGCATTTGTACAAACAAGGGTACGTAGTTCATACAGGGCAACATTTGGTTCACTTCAGTCATTTATTGGAGGACTGGGATTTCCAATTGTGCTTTTATGTATGTGGCTTGCTGTGTCTGGAGAGCCAGAATCAAATAAGACAATCGATATGGTTTGGTCTGTATGTGGAAGTATTTTAATTGTTGGAGGGATTATTTTTTGGTTGTTTAGACCAAAAGAAAAATAACACATTCAAGTGAATGTGTTTTTTATTTTAAAAACAGACCGTATAGGATCTGTTTTTAATATTTTTTTTATATTGATCGCTTTCCTTTGAGTGTGTCCTTCAGTGCCTTACCAGCCTTAAACTTAGGAACAATGACTGCAGGTATTTCGATTGATTCAGAAGGGTTTTGTGGGTTGACTCCCATTCGTCCTTTTCTTTCACGTGCACTAAATGTTCCAAAGCCTGCAATTGTAACATCCTCACCTCTTACAAGTGTTTTCGTTATTGTTTTTTCAAATGTGGCAATAAAATCTTCAGCAAGTTTTTTTGATACATTTAGTTGCTCAGATAATTGTGCGGCAAGTTCTACTTTATTCATATATGCTAATTATTAACTAATCTACCGTAAGTATAGCAGAATATTTAATGTCAAACAATCTATTTTGCATATTCAATAACTCGAGTTTCTCGTATAATAGTAATCTTAATTTCACCAGGATAACTAAGCTCCGCCTCAACTTTATTGGCAATATCTTTTGCTAGGTTGTATGCAGTTAAGTCATTAATTTTTTCTGGATGTACAAACACTCTGACTTGTCGTCCTGCCTGTATTGCATATACTTTTTCAACACCGTCAAAGGAACCAGCTGTTTGTTCAAGTTCTTCCATTCTTTGAACAAATTGTTCAAGTGATTGTTTTCTGGCTCCAGGTCGCGCACCGCTAATAGCGTCACCCGCTTTAACAATTGCACCTTCTATTGTACGAGGCTTATCTTCATGGTGGGCAATTGATTGGTAACAAATTTCCTCAGGAAAACCAAATTTCTTCATTATATTATAACCTATTTCAGGATGAGCACCTTGCATGTCATGATCTACTGCTTTTCCAATATCATGAAATAGTCCACCTTTTTTACATACAAATACATTTGCACCAAGTTCTTCTGCAATCATTCCAGAGATCATGCCAACTTCAATTGAATGTTGTAATGCATTTTGTCCGTAACTGGTCCGGTACTTCATTCTTCCAAGAATTGAAATCAATTTAGGATCAATTGATGAAACAGGTATTCCTAATTGGTATAAAGCATCTTCTCCAGATTTTCTTAGATCTTTTGTGAGTGCTTTTTTTGCATCTTGTACTGATTCTTCTATGCGTGCTGGGTGAATACGACCATCCTTTATTAATGAGTCAAGTGCAATTTTTGCAACCTGACGTCTAATAGGGGAGAAGCCGCTAATTGTGATCATCTCAGGTGTGTCATCAACAATAATTTCTGTTCCTGTAAGCATTTCAATCGCTTTAATGTTTCGTCCTTCTTTTCCAATTATCCTACCCTTCATTTCATCATTCGGTAGACTAACCGATGTTGTTGTAGTATCAGTGCAAACAGAAGATGCGAACCTTGTTAATGCAAGTGATAAGATCTTTCTTGATGTTTTTTCAAGTTCCTCTTCAGAGGTTTGTTCAAGTTTCCTTACTCTATTCATTAATGCGTCTTGTTCATCAGATTCAATGATTTGTAATAGTTTTTCTTTTGCATCTTCTCTTGAAAGACCTGCAACTTCTTGTAATTTTGTGATTTGCTGCTCCTTAATATCACTTATCTTTATTTTAAGTTCATCTAGTTGTTTATTTTTTTCATCAAGTTGGGTTTTTTTATTTTCAAATTCCATCAACTTTTGATCAAACATGTTTTCGCGTTTTTCTATTCTTCTTTGTTGATCTTGTATATCTCTTCTTCTAGATTTTTCATCATTCTTTGCTTCATCTACAATCTTAATTGCCTTTTCTTTTGAGCGAATAATGATTTCTTGTTCTTTGTTCTTAGCATCTTGAAGTAATTTTTGCTGTTTTGTTTTTGCATCTTCAAGCATTTTACTAGCACGATCCTCAGCATCATTGGCTGATTTTTTGGCGGAAATTTTTCTCAATATATAGCCAAGTATCACACCAGTCACACTTGATATCAATGCTATAAAAATTATATTTATATTCATAAAACTTCTCATTGTTTTGAGAAGTTGAATAAATTACGCCGTTAAGACGTAATAGGTGTATACGGTTGTTATGATTTGCTTCCTATAATAAAAAACCTGACTTAATATTATGTAAGTAGGTTATTTTAGTGCTAAATTTAGTAAAATCTCTAAAATTCATAGGAAAGTATTTCAAACCGCAACTTCAACTTCTGTAAAACTATTTAATATCATTAGTTACTTTAAAAGATTATCAGAGGACATGTTCAATGTCAAAGTTTATCAAGAAATAAATTTATTGGTTGAATGTGTTTTTCTGTTCCTATTTTTTTAATTTCATCAATACTAAGTGATTCTAGGGCCGTGTAAGGACCTATTTGTGTGCGGTGCAGTTTTTCAACATAACCACCTGTACCAAGTTGTTTTCCTAAATCACGTGCAATTGCTCGTATATATGTTCCTGTAGAGCAATGTATTTTTACTTCTAAGGAATATTTATTTGAAGTTATTTTGTTGAATTTAAGTAATTCAAGACTGTAAATTGTTATTTTTCTTAATTTCGGTTTAACAGTTTTACCGCTTCTGGCAATTTCGTACATTTTTTTACCATTTATCTTGATTGCAGAATATTGTGGTGGTTCTTGTTCTATTTCACCAGAGAATGCAGGTAATACTGTTGTTATATCTTCTTCTGTAATTTCATTATGAATAGGAACTTCAATTAGTTGGCCTGTTTTATCGTCTGTATCAGATGATTGTCCTATGATAAAAGTCGCTTCATATTTTTTATCTAAACCAACTAAGTTTTTCATTTCACGGGTCGCCTCTCTTGTTACGGCAACAATAAGTAGTCCAGTTGCAAATGGATCAAGGGTGCCCGCATGACCTACTCGTTTTTCATTGGTTAGTTTGCGGACCTGATTAACAACATCGTGTGATGTAACATCTGTTTGTTTATTAATTAACAAAAAACCTTTCATAGATTGACCTTTTTGGATTTTTTAGCTAAACTCCCAATCAGTTTTCGGTAAGAGTATGCCGAATATATACCAGTGTCTACCAATATATATGAATATAACAGAATTAGCACGAAGACTAAGAGCAAATCCAGAAGAGCTAAGGCAAAAATTGCCAGAGCTCGGTTTTAGTTTTGGTAGAAAAGCAATAAAAATAGACACAAAACAAGCACATAAAATTATTGAGGCGTGGTCAGACATGAAGAGAAAAGAACGTCTGGCTGAAAAAGTAGAGGCACAAAAAGCATTAGCACAAAGAAAGAAAGATACACCAAGAGAAGAATTGGAAGAGGTTAGAGTTACGGCAATTATTACGGTTCGTGATTTTGCTTCACGATTACAGTTGCCTGTACCAAAACTAATGCAAGAGTTGATGAAAAATGGGATTCTAGCATCTATTAACCAAGAGATTGATTTTGATACAGCATCTATTATTGCTGAGGATTTAGGATTTCGTGCAGAGCTAGAAGGTCAAGAGATTGATAACGATGAGGAAGGAATTGAAAAAATTTTAGAAAGTGTAGAAAAGGAAGACAGTGCAAATCTTGTTGAGCGTCCACCTGTTGTTGTTGTGATGGGTCACGTAGATCATGGAAAAACAAGATTGCTTGACGCAATACGTAATACAAACATAATTGACACAGAGGCCGGTGGAATTACTCAGCACATTGGTGCATATCAGGTAACAAGAAAAGACCAGCAGATTACTTTTATTGATACACCAGGTCACGAAGCTTTTACTGTAATGAGGTCTCGTGGTGCAAAGGTTGCAGATATTGCGATTTTGGTTGTGGCAGTTGATGATGGTGTGCAACCTCAAACAAAAGAAGCTATTAATATTATAAAATCAGCAAATCTTCCGTTTATAATTGCTTTAAACAAGATTGATAGAGAACAAGCTAATATAGAGAGGGTTAAAGGTGAGTTGGCAGAATTTGATTTAGTATCTGAAGACTGGGGAGGAAAAACCATAATGGTTCCAATATCTGCAAAACAAGAAACAAACATCGATAATCTGTTGGATATGTTGTTGTTGGTGTATGACATGGAAAAGAAAAATATTGTCGCCAATCCAAAAAGAAAAGCAATCGGAACGGTAATTGAATCCAATGTTGATCCAGGCACAGGCCCTGTTGCAACAGTACTGGTTCAAAGTGGAACTTTAAAAATTACAGACACACTTGGTGTGCGGGGTAATTTATTTGGACGTGTAAGAAAGATGGTTGACTTTTCGGGCAGTGATTTAAAAGAGGCGGTACCATCTACCCCTGTAAAGATTATAGGTTGGAAATTAGCACCTGCTGTAGGTGATGTTATGGAGGTTCCAAAAAATGTAAAAGATTTGAAAAAGATTAAGTCTACTGACATGTCACTTAAGGCAACTGAGGAAGTTGCGTCTATGAAAGTTTTAACAACTGATTCTAGTTCAGATTCAGAAGAAAAGAAATTTCTAAATATATTAATAAGGTCAGACGTACTGGGTTCATTAGAGGCAATATTGGGTATGCTTGATAAGATTAAGCATGAGGATGTTGGTGTAAAGGTTGTACAAAAAGGCCTAGGAAATATTACAGATGCTGATATTCTGAGTGCAGAGGCATCAGGTGCAATTGCTATAGGGTTTAATGTTGTTCCAACAACAAGTGCTAAAAGGCTTGCAAGAGAAAAGAAAGTTGATCTAAGAGAATATAAAATTATTTATAAATTATTTGAGGACATACTTGTTGATCTTGAAAAACATGTACCTTCAGAGACTGTAATCACAGAACATGGAATATTTGAGGTGTTAAAGAACTTCAAAAAAATAGATGGAGGTTATATTATTGGAGGACGTGTTAAGAAGGGTAAACTTATACCAGATCTAAAGTTGCGTTTAAAACGTGGCGATGAATATGTTGGTGAGGGTATTATAAAAAGTTTACAGCTTGGAAAATCTGAAATGAAAGAAGCGAATGAAGGGCAGGAGATAGGTGTTAATTATAAAGGAAAAGCAAGTCCAGAAGAAGGTGATCTTATTGAGGCTTATACTGAAGAAAGGATCGCAAAAGAATTTATACTGGAAGGAATAAATCTAAGATAAAATTTAATGTATATATTATGGCGGAATTAAATCTTACTAAAGATAATTTTGAACAATCAGTTATACAGGCAGATAAGCCTGTAATGATAGATTTTTGGGCGCCATGGTGTGGGCCTTGCAAAGCAATGTCTCCTGTAATAGAGGAGCTGGCAAATGAAATGGATGATGCTTTGATAGGTAAGGTTAATGTGGATGATAATCCAGATTTAGCACAAAAGCATAATGTGTTATCAATACCAACATTTATTATTTATAAAGGAGGTCAGGTTGTTGATCAGTTTTCTGGGTCAATGAGTAAGGGTGAATTAAAAGAGAAAATTGAAAAATATATTTGATATGGATATTCAAAATCTTATAATAATAGGTTCGGGTCCTGCTGGGTATACAGCTGCAATTTATGCTGCAAGAGCTGAATTAAAACCATTATTATTTGAAGGAAGGCAGCTTGGAGGTCAGCCAGGTGGGCAACTAATGTTAACAACGGAGGTTGAGAATTATCCAGGGTTTCCAGAAGGGTTGACTGGGCCAGAGATGATGGCAAACTTTAAAAAACAAGCAGAACGATTTAATACAGAGATAGTTAGTGACGATATTGTGGAAGTTGATTTTTCTGTGCGTCCATTTATTCTAAAAACAGAGAATAAAGAATATAAAGCAAATTCAGTAATTATTTGTACTGGAGCACAAGCTGTGTGGCTGGGTGTAGAAGGTGAGCAAAAGTATCAGGGTGCAGGAGTCTCAGCATGTGCAACCTGTGATGGATTTTTCTTTAAGGATCAAGAAATTATTGTTGTTGGTGGTGGAGATTCTGCGATGGAAGAAGCAAATTTTTTAACAAAATTTGCAAGTAAGGTTACTATTCTTGTTAGAAGAGACGAATTGAAAGCATCAAAGATCATGCAAAGGCGATCTATGGACAATGCAAAGATTAGTTTTTTATGGAATACTGAGGTACAAGAAGTTTTGGGTGATGGGAATAGAATGACAGGTGTAAAAATTATTAACAATCAAACAAAGGAGACATCAGAATTAAATGCTGGAGGTTTATTTGTGGCAATAGGCCATAAACCAAATAGTGATATTTTTAAAGGCAAGATAGATCTTGATGAAAAGGGTTATATAGTAGTTGGGCAAGGTAATACAAAAACAAGTGTCGAGGGTATTTTTGCAGGAGGAGACATAATAGATTATATATACAGGCAAGCTGTTACAGCTGCAGGTACAGGTTGTATGGCTGCGCTGGACGCAGAACGGTATTTGTCATCTAAAGAATAAAAATAGTAGAATAGGCGAGGTCAGAAAGGCCTCGTTTTTAATAGCAATAGAAAGCACATGATTATGTCTAATCCATTTAAAAATGCACTAAATCAACTGACGCGTGCAAATAAAGTACAAACATTTAGTAAAGAGTTTATAGAAAAGTTATTAATTCCAAATAATATAGTTGAGGTTTCAATTCCTGTAAAAATGGATGATGGATCAATGAAATCTTATGATGGATATCGTGTACAGTATAACAATGCAAGAGGTCCTTATAAGGGGGGTATACGTTTTCATGAACAAGTAGATTTGGAGGAAGTTAAAGCATTGGCTTTTTGGATGGTACTGAAAGCGGCTGTGGTTAATATTCCAACGGGCGGAGGAAAAGGTGGTGTAAAGGTGAATCCAAAAAAGTTATCAAATAAAGAGATTTAACTATTGTCTCGTGGTTGGATTAGGGCAATGGTTGAGTATATTGGGCCAGATAAAGATGTTCCAGCACCTGATGTAAATACAACCCCACAAATAATGGAATGGATGGCTGATGAATATGCAAAACTTACAGGTGACAATTCAGGTGCTGTAATTACTGGCAAACCACTTGGTAAGGGGGGTTCTGAAGGTAGGGATGTAGCAACTGCATTGGGTGGTTTCTACACATTTGAAGCACTCAAAGAACGTGTAAATTTATCAGAAAAATGTTCAGTTGTTATTCAGGGATTTGGTAACGCAGGTCAGCACGTAGCTAGTTTTTTTAATAACGCATCACATTCTGTAATGGCAGTGTCTGATTCTTCGGGTGCTATTTATAATGCAGAAGGATTGGATATACAAAAGTTAATAGAACATAAAAAGGAAACAGGATCTGTAGTTGGTTTTGAAGGTTCTAAGAATATTGAAAAAGTATTAGAAATAAATTGTGATGTATTAATACCAGCAGCATTGGAAAATCAGATCACATCTGAGAATGTGCATAATATAAATACCAAATTAATTTTAGAGTTAGCAAATGGACCAACAACTCCAGAAGCAGATGACATTTTATTTGAAAAAGGTGTTGTAGTTGTACCAGATATTTTGGCAAATGCAGGAGGTGTTACAGTATCAACATTTGAGTGGGAACAGAATTTAAAAAATGAACATTGGTTAGAGCAAGATATTTTTGAAAAATTACAAAAAATTATGCATCAGGAATCTGTAAATATTTATAATAAAGCACAGACACTTAAGACAGATCTAAGACGTGCTGCATTCATTGTTGCACTAGAACGTCTTGAGGATGCAATGTAAAGTTGTTAATATTATTTTGTATGAGTTTTAACCATCAAGAAATTGAAAAAAAATGGCAGAAGAAATGGGATGATACTCGTTCTGGAATTGTTAGTGAGAGTACAAATAAAAAAGACTCTCTCTATTATCTTATAATGTTCCCATATCCATCAGGGTCTGGTTTACATGTAGGTCATGTGGAGTCATATGCTGCAATAGATATACTTGCAAGATATCAAAGGATGAAGGGAAAAAATGTAATGGTTCCAATTGGATATGATTCATTTGGACTTCCAGCAGAAAATTATGCAATAAAGACAGGTGTTCATCCATCAAAAACCACAAAGACAGCAATTAACACATTTAGGCAGCAGATGAAGTCTGTTGGTTTAGCTTTTGATTGGGATAGAGAAATTTCTACATCTGATCCTGAGTATTACAAATGGACACAGTGGTTATTTTTGTTATTTTATAAAAATGGTCTAGCATACAGAAAAAAATCAGCAGTTAATTGGTGTAATTCTTGTAGTACGGTTCTTGCTAATGAGCAGGTTGTTGCTGGTTGTTGTGAACGTTGTAAATCAGAGGTTGTTCAAAAAGATTTGGAGCAATGGTTTTTCAAAACAACAAAATATACAGAAGACTTGCTGTCTGGACTAGATGATTTGGATTGGCCATCAAAGATAAAAGCAATGCAAAAAAATTGGATAGGAAAGAGTGAGGGAACAAATATAAAATTTAAAATAAAAAATTCAAAATCACAAGTAGAGGTTTTTACAACAAGACCAGATACAATTTTTGGTGCAACTTATATTGTACTTGCTCCAGAGAATCCATTAGTAGATGAGATTGTATTAAAGGAACACAAGGAAGAAATAAGTAAATACACAAAAAATGCACAAAAAAAATCTGCACTTGAAAGAACAGAATTGCAAAAAATAAAAACAGGAGTGTTTACAGGTTCGTATGTTATAAATCCTGTAAACAATGAGGAGATTCCTGTATGGGTAGCAGATTATGTAATGATGGGATATGGGACAGGTGCAATTATGGCTGTACCCGCTCATGATGAGAGAGATTTTGAATTTGCAGAAAAATACTCATTAGAAATAAGAAAGGTTGTTAAGTCCGATGATGACACAAAAGAAAGGTGTTTTTCAAAAGATGGTATTAGTTTAAATTCTGATTTTTTAAATGGATTAAAAACCAGTGATGCAAAGAAAAAAATCATTAAATGGCTTTCAGAAAAAGAGGCTGGTGATTCAATGACAACTTATAGAATTCGTGATTGGTTAGTTTCTCGTCAAAGATATTGGGGCGCACCAATACCAATTATTTGGTGCGATAAATGTGGCGATGTTCCAGTAGAGGAAGAAAATTTACCTGTTCTATTACCAGAGGATGTAGATTTTAAACCAACGGGAGAATCGCCTTTGGTTGGATCAAAAACCTTTCATGATGTTAAGTGCCCAAAATGTGGTAATGATGCAAGACGCGAATCAGATACAATAGATACGTTCGTTGATTCATCTTGGTACCACCTTAGGTATTGTGATCCAAAAAATAAAAAAGTTTTTGCAGACAAGTCAAAGATAGACTACTGGTGTCCAGTTGATTTGTATATTGGTGGTGCAGAGCATGCTGTTATGCATTTATTGTATGCACGTTTTTTCGCACATGCTCTAAATGATCTTGGGTATATTAAATTCAAGGAACCATTTACCAAGTTGCGTAATCAGGGATTGATTTTGGGTCCAGACGGAGAAAAGATGAGTAAGTCTAGCGGTAATGTTGTTAATCCAGATACTATAGTTTTAGAATATGGAGCTGATGCAATACGAATTTATGAAATGTTTATGGGGCCACTAGAAGATGAGAAACCATGGGATATAAAAGGTGTGGTTGGTATAAGGAGATTTTTAGATAGAGCCTGGAAGGTAAGATCTAAAATAAACAAAACTGAATCTGATGAGCTAGATAAATTGATGCACAAAACAATTAAGAAGGTTGGTGATGATTTTGAGGTTTTAAAATTCAATACAGCAATATCACAATTAATGATCATGACAAATGCAATGATGGAAGCAGAGTCTGTCACAAAAAAAACATACCAAAGTTTTATTAAGCTGCTTGCACCACTTGCACCTCATTTGGCAGAAGAGGTGTGGGAAGAGTTGGGTAACACAAAAAGTGTGTTTAGTGATGGATGGCCAACGTACGATAAAGATAAATTAGTAGATGAAACAATTACATTGGCGATACAAATAAATGGAAAGATGCGTGCTACTATCATAATTAGTCCAAATGCAAGTAAGGATGAAGCAAGATTAATCGCGTTGGATGATGAAAAAATAAATAGTTATATCAAGGGAAAAGATTTAAAAGAGATTATTTACGTACCAGGTAGAATAATGAATATAGTTGTAAAATAAATATGTTACCAGACAATGCAAAGAGTGTTTTTAAGGGAGAAATTTTTGAGATATTTCAATGGGAGCAAAAAATGTACGATGATTCAATTGAGATTTTTGAAAAGATATCTAGACCGGATACTGTTGAGATAATTGCAATAACATCTGATGGCAAGATGATTATTCAAAATCAAGAACAACCAGATTCAACAAAGAGATTTTTGTCTGTGGTTGGTGGACGTGTTGATAAGGGTGAGAAACCATTTGATGCAGCAAAAAGAGAAATGCTAGAGGAGACTGGGTATTCTTCAGATGTCTGGATGGATTATTCTAAGGAAACACCATCTAAAAAAATGATATGGGATATATACGTGTATATTGCTAAGAACTGTATCAAAACACATGATCAGAAATTGGATCCTGGAGAAAAAATTGATTTAATTTTTGTTGATATGGATGAGTTTCTAAGATTAGTTGATACAGGAGAGCTTAAAGGACTTAGTCCAGAATTGAAGCTTAAGTGTGTACGTGCAATATATGATCCTGGGTTAAGAGAACAACTTAAAAATGATTTTTTTGGAGGCTAAACACCTCTTTTTATTTTAACTAGTCATAAATTAAACCTTTTGATAAGGTGCAACAGAATATGAATATTGTAATGATAGGAACAGGATATGTGGGTCTTACAACTGGTATTGGATTTGCTAGTATTGGTCACAGAGTTGCATGCGTAGATAAAGATATAAAAAAGATATCAATGCTTGATGTAGGTAAGGTTCCTTTTTATGAACCAGAACTTTCTTTAAAAATGAAAGAGTTGCAAGAGTCAGGGAACATAATGTTTACATCAGATTTATCAAACGTAATAGCAAATGCTGACGTATTGGTTGTTGCTGTACAGACTCCACCAGCCGTTAATGGCCAGGCCGATCTGTCATATATAATGAAAGCAGCCGATGAGATTGGAAGGAGTCTTGATCATGAGGCTTTGATAGTTATAAAAAGTACAGTACCAGTTGGCACAACTGAAAAATTTATCGAGCGTGTAAAAACAAGTTTAAGGAACTGTGGGAGAGATGAGTTGGCTGATGTAATTCAGATTGCATTTGTTCCAGAGTTTTTAAGGGAAGGTACAGCATTAAGTGATTTTCTTCGTCCCGATAGAATTGTGCTAGGTGCAAAAGACGAAGTGGCGTTTATTATACTTTCTAAGATGCATGAAAATATAAATACAAAAATAATCAAAACAACGATTGAGTCAGCAGAAATTATTAAGTATGCAGCCAATGCATTTTTAGCAACAAAAATTTCATTTATTAATGAGATCGCAAATATAGCAGAAATTACAGGTGGAAATATTATTGATATTGTTGCAGGTGTGGGCACTGATTCACGCATAGGTCCAAAATTTTTAAATGCAGGTATTGGTTATGGAGGGTCTTGTTTTCCTAAAGATGTATCAGCTCTAAAACAAATAGCAGGTACTAATGGATATGATTTTAAATTATTAAGTGCTGTAATAGAAACAAATAATCGACAACGAGATTTATTTTTTAAAAAAATACTATTAACATTAAGGGTGTTAAAAGGTAGGAGAATTGGTGTTTGGGGATTATCGTTTAAACCTAACACTGATGACATTCGTGAATCTGCTGCAATAGATTTGGTACAAAGATTGGTTGCATATGGTGCAGATGTAAGTGTTTACGACCCAAAGGCCATGGAAAATTCAAAAAAGATTTTACCAGATTCGGTTGTGTTTTGTTCTACGCCAATTGATGCAGCGGAAGGTGTAGAGGCATTACTTGTTTTAACAGAGTGGCCAGAGTTTAAAAAAGTATCATTTGCAACCATGATAACAAGAATGGTTCGTCCACTAATTTTTGATGGTCGTAATTGCTTGATTGATATGAAATTAGAGAGTTCGGGATTTGAGTATCAGGGTGTTGGTTTATGTGGCTTAAAAAAATAATAAATTCTCCTTCAAAAAGTTTCGCCACAATTATGGCGATCTTTTGTTTTGGGATATTGTTTGGCCCTTTATTTTTATTTATAGAGATAAATTTTTTTATATCTATATTTAGTTTACTAATAAGTTTACTTGTTCTAAATAAAAATAGAATATATGGATTTTTATTAATTATTATTTTTATTTTTTTGTTTGGAGTATTTAGATATACTCAAAGTGAAGTTCCAAATCATATTACAAATGTATCTGAAAAAATAGGCAGGCCAGTAAGTATAGAAGGTGTTGTAAGCACCAATGTTGAAGACACAATAAACAACAAGAGAATAATTATTGATGATGTAAGTATTGTGGGCAAAAAAACATTTGGAAAAATATTAGTTACAGCACCTCTGTATGTTGGTGCAGAATATAAAGACAAGATTAGTTTTACTTGTAGGCTAAAAATGCCAGAACCATTTAATGGATTTAGATATGACAAATATTTAGAGTCAAAAGGTATTTTAGCATTATGCCATTTTCCAAAATATATAGATTTGGTGGAGTATGGTGAATTTAATATTATAAAAGTAATATATTCAATCAAGCAAAATTTAACGACTCGTCTTAGTGGGCTTGTTCCAGCACCTCATTCAAACTTTCTTTCAGGATTATTATTTGGAGGTCAGTCGTCAATATCAAAAACCATACAAGATGATTTTTCAAAAACAGGTACATCTCATATATTAGCAGCATCAGGGTTTAATGTAGCAATTCTTTCAGTATTTTTATTATCTTGGATTTTGAAAACACGCATAGGAAGAAAAAAAGGTTTGTTATTAATTTTATCAATGTTAATTCTGTATATGATCATTGCTGGGGCAACACCTTCAGTTGTAAGAGCTACACTTATGGGTTGCATGTTGGTATTACAAAAAATAGTAAACAGAAAGCCATATACAATAAATATCTTATTACTTGCGTTGTCTATAATGTTACTTATAAATCCAAGAATATTACTTGATGATGTAGGATTTCAATTATCGTTTGCAGCAACCATTGGGATAATGCTAATGACTAAAAATTGGATAGAAAGATTTAAGTTTTTACCAGAAAATTTTGGTATAAGAGATTCATTTGCAGCATCAATGTCAGCCATAATATTTACTACACCTATATTGCTTTGGCATTTCGGAGCACTGTCAGTAGTATCTCCAATGGTCAATCTTATAATTTTACCAGCATTACCTTTTGTTATGAGCATTATAATTATAGGACTACTATTAAGTTTTGTTTCTTCTATTGTGGCAAAAATCGTTTTGCTTATAGCATGGGTATTTTCATATTCAATATTGAGAATAATAAGTGTATATGCATCATTTGATTTTTCACAAATTGAATTTTCACATCAAAAAATAATATCTGTAATACTTGTCGTGATTATGGGTATGTTCTGTTGGTATAAAAAAAAATATGCAAAAAAGAAGAGCACATAAACGCTATTTACCTATAAATAATAAAAAAAAATACATAACACATGTATGTATATTATTTTTATTTTCTGTATTTATTTTATTTAGTGCGATAGGTCGTGTGCGACTTGATTCAAACAATAAGTTGTCTGTATGGTTTTTTGATATTGGACAAGGTGACGCATCGTTTATCGAGACACCAGACAATAGGCAGATATTAATTGATGGTGGCCCAGATGGAACCATTCTGGATAAATTATCGTCTGTAATGTGGCCATGGGACAATACAATTGATGTGGTAATAATTACGCACATGGACGCAGATCATGTAAATGGTTTAGTGTCAGTATTTGATAAGTATAAAATAGACACAGTTATATATAGTGGTGCACTAACAAGTGGTGTTATGGGTCAATTTATTGAACAAAAAATAATTAATGAAAAATCTAGAGTCATAAATGCCAAATTTGGCTATGTTTATAATGTGAGTGATGTAGGAATACATATATTATGGCCACAAAAAAATATATCAGGTAAATTTATTAAAGATAAAAATAATAGTTCTATAGTTTTTGGCTTACAATATCAAAACACTGAGGTGCTATTTACTGGTGACATTGAGAAGGAGACAGAAAAATATATTCTGCCGTATATAAAGGATGTTGATGTGCTAAAGGTTGCACATCATGGTAGTAAGACGTCTTCTATAAATGATTTTTTAAAAAGAGCCAAGCCTGAATATTCTATAATATCTGTTGGTGAAAATAATAGGTATAATCATCCAAATTATGGTGTGCTAGACAGATTGAAGGACATAGGATCATATATTTATAGAACAGATACTGATTCAGATATAATGATGATTATTGATTCATATGGTTATAAAATTAAATCTAATCCCTTGCCTTTCTAAGTATAAAATGATAATCTTACGCAAATTTATTTAACATAAGCCTAAAGCAATATGGCAGATTCACAAAAAACATTAGTACTACTTAAGCCAGACGCATTACAAAGAGATTTACTTGGTCAAATCGTTACTCGATTTGAACGAAAGGGCATGAAAATAGTCGCTATGAAGTTTATAAGATTATCAGAAGAAATGTTGTCAGAGCACTACTCACATTTAGCAGATAAACCATTTTTTGATAGCCTAAAAAAATTCATGATGCAAACACCTGTAGTTGGAATGGTGCTTGAAGGGTATGATGCTGTTAATGAGATTAGAAAAATTGTCGGATCAACAAACCCCCGCGAAGCAGATGCTGGAACAATTAGAGCAGATTTTTCAATGAACGTTCCGTCAAATCTGGTACACGCTTCAGACTCACCAGAAGCTGCACAGTCTGAGATTGAGAGATTTTTTACAGATGCTGAAGTGTTTAATTACGAAAAAATTACCGATAAATATATTTTTGGAGAGGGAGTGTAATACGAGTGGTAGCAGCGGTGCTTTGACGCCGCTGTTTTTATTTGGTAGCATTCTTTTTGTGTTTACTAAATTAAGGTATACACAAATCCTGTGAGGAGGGAGATATAAATGGAAGAAGTAAAGACTGGAATTATTGAGTCTGTAAAGCCACAAGGAGGTCTTGGGGTTCGGAAAAAGTATATTACCAGCTTGGAAGAGCTGGGGGTTATTGATAGAGCAATGTCTGATGTGTTTTTAATCTCAGGCACACCTGTCTCAGACATACATACATACGCAAGCATAGTTGCTCGTGGACTTGATTTGCAATTGCAGTTACCATCACCTCCACACCTAAAGGTCTAACTAGACCTTTTTTATTTTATTAAATATCTTGACTAAAACGTATATTTTATGTAGGTTGTTATGTGCTCTAGCTTAAGAGGGAGGCTCATGAAAGAATGGATTGAATTACAGAAATGGCAGCAAGATTGGTTGCCAAGCACAAACAAACCAGCAGACTTTAAGGATTCTATAGAAAAGAGACTTCTATTACTAGAAAGATCTCCATTTGTGGATCGATGGTCTTTTACTCAGGCAATTCAGGCGGTCCGTACTGCTCGTTACTTGCTCATTCAAAATTTTGCATACGGATTTACCAACGAGCTCCTGCTCGATTCAAGTATTGCATCCACTCCACATCTAAGCAGGTTGCTTACATTGGCACAGAGAGGAAGTGGTGTATTTGATGTACAGCGCCGTTTCGAAGCTTTGTCATTATTTGATCAGGCTCTTAGTGTGGCAAAGATTGAACGAGAAGATCCTCTTGAATCAATTGGTCATAATCTAGATCAATTCATTGATTTGTTGTCCGGTTCAATTTTTAGGAACGGGTATAGTAAAGTAAAAATTTATTCATACCATGATCCTGAAAATGAATATGAAGTACCAGCAGGTAATGTTGGTGTTGGAAAACAATTGCGACGTAGGGGAATGTCTCAAAAACTTCACAGGCTTACGTGTAGGCAGCAAAAAAACAAAGAAATTGTTTTTATGCATCACAGAATCAAAGATCCATTTAAGACATGGCTTAAGATGCAGAAACAAGTGATGGGAACATTTAGGTCTGAACCATATCAAATTCATGACAGATGTGGTTTGATGTTTATTGTTCCAAGACGTAAAAGTGTGAAGATTATTGCAGATAAAATTATTAATCTTGCAATAAGAAATGGTGCTATTATTTGCGAAACATTTCAATCCAATTACGGAAAGAGTGAGTTCGTAGATCCACCAAACAATGCATCGTCATCCAGATATAAGGTGGCAAAAGTATGCATTCATTGGAACGGTCATTTTATTGAGTTACAATTCATGACCTTCTATGATTATTTTTCAAGCACCAGATCACTTTCTGATGTTAATCATGAACTTTATAAACTCAAACAGTCTTATCAATGTTTTTTCCCATTGATTTGGCCAAAAGAAGTTTATGGAATCGACTGGAACAATGGCAGTATAATAAGTCAGATGACCAGATGGAAAAAAGCGCAGATTGGATGGTGTGTCAAAGACTAATAAATACTTATTTTTTAAGTATCTCAAACAGTTTATTTAATTGAACTGTTTTTTTATAGGATCATGTGGAAAAAACTGTGGATTATTCTGTGTATCACAAGTGGACTATTCACCCTTTTAAAACTTGCAAGAATTTGTGAATATGGTAATTTTAATTATGCCTTACGGATAGGTGGGTACACTAAAAGATAAATCAATAATTAGGTCTGTGAATGCCAAGCTTAGGCAGGGCAAAAGGACACTATAAGGTTTAAACTGTTTAAATGTGGACGACATGGTGGTCAGACAAGCTGCTATCATCGCCGCAGAACAGTAGATGATAATTCGAGGATGTGCAATTTATCGACTACATCAAAACCTATAAAAAATATAACTTTAATAATTACCCATCTCACCGTTAGGCGCGAATAAGTTACACTGGGATACAGTGTGGCCCAGAGGATCACGATTGCTTTTGCATGAATAATCCAACCGGCCACAGTGCATCTCAGTTTTATTTTACACAAATTTTATAATCGAAGTGTTGGGTGGTTATTTAAATCTATTTCAGTAAGTATTTTCAAAAGTGGATCTGCATAAGCAAAAATAATTATTGATGATAAATAGTTTGTTTGTTATAGTTTTTTTGTGTGATAAAAGAAAGAGTCAAACAATTTATAAGATACAAACAAGTCAAGAAGTTTGTTGAGAAAAATGAACGTGTACTACTACCAGCAATGTTGATTGTTGGTGTTGCAGTTGATTTTATAACTTTCAGATCAATTCAAATTAGTGTAGCGTTTTCAATTCTCTTTGTATACACAATTGTTGCAGGAGCTACGATTGTGTTTTTAAATTTATATAAAGAACATTGGAGTCTGAATCCAAACTTAATTACACGGTATTATAGACTTGTTGCACCGCTCATTATTCAGTTCACGTTCGGTGCTCTTTTGAGCGCTTCGCTTATATTTTATTGGTTTAGTGGTGCGCTTTCTATAAGCTGGCCATTCATTCTAATTATAGCAATATTAATTGTTTCAAATGATGTTTTTAGGGAGCACTATTTAAAACCTACAGTTCAGATTTCTGTATACTTTTTTATTATCTTCTCGATAATCTCATTAATACTTCCATTCCTGCTTAACTCAATTAGTCCATGGATTTTTCTTATAAGTGGTTTGGTGGCATTTGGAATTATTTATTTATTTGTTAATCAGCTTTCAAAAAGATCTCTCCTTGTTTTGGAACATCGTTCTATACTTTTAAAGAGTATTAGTATAATTTTTATTCTTATGAACGGTTTGTATTTTTTTAATGTATTACCTCCAATTCCGCTAGCATTAAGAGATGCGGGTGTTTATCATAGCCTTCAACGCATACAAGGATCCTATTATCTAGACACTGAACCAGAATCTGTTATTGAAAAGATTGTGCCAGGACAAATAATTCATGTACAAGGCTCAAAAAGCATTTATGTTTTTTCATCGATCTTTGCACCAGCAGACTTGAATACAACAATTGTGCATGATTGGGAATTTTTTGATGCAACTAAGCGAGAGTGGATAAGTAAAAGCAAGCCAAGCTACAAAATTTCAGGAGGACGTGAGGGTGGTTACCGTGGGTTTTCTAGTGCGGTTATTGTGCCCGGTAAATGGCGTGTAAGTGTTCAGACATTGAGAGGGCAAACACTTGGGCGCGTAAAATTTAAAGCTATTTATGCTGAGGATGTACTTGAGTATAAACAAATAATCAAATAAGATCTTGTATAGATCTAATGGTTTTAAGAAAAAAATATCCAAATAATTACATTTTATGAAAATACCAAATTTTTTTCGTGAATTTACAAAGTCTCAATCAGAAGAAGAAAAGAAGCAATATAAAAAGAAGATGAAAAAACGTGGTGAGCAATATAAAGAAGAGCAAAAAGACTTAAAATTAGAACAAAGAAGAAAAGAGGAAAAGCTGGCGAATACAGAACAAGAACTGAAAGATTTTCGATTAAATTTAAAAAAGTCCGAGAGAGAATTGCAGGAACTTACAAAACAGCTTGATGGTATAAATGAAACAGCGCTTTCTAAAATTCTTGGAATTTTTAAAATTAAAGCTTTAGAATCTGAAATAAAAAAGGGCAAAGTTAATTTTGATACTTTTGGATTCGAAGCTGAATCTGCTGAGATTACAATCGATGAATTAAAGAGAGCACTTGATGATATTCAGAAGCAATTAAAAAAGAGTAGAGATGGTGTTGAAAAAGAAACTTCAGAAATCATGATTGACTTTTTTGAACGAGAGCGAAAAAAATGGGAAGACGCACCTTATACACCAGAAGAAATCGGTAAAAATTTCTCAGAAGAACATTTAGCCAGTCTTTCTTTGAATGATTATGCATTGTTAATGAAACGATTTCCATCTGAAATGGTAACACATGTAACAAGACAAGGGGTTCGTGATCATGTGGGTCATATGTGGCACAATCTTGGTCAGGATGAATATCACAATTCATTTATTGAGTTGATTACAGACGGAAGGCTTAAAAGTGTCATGAGTATTCGTATGAAAGATGATATGTCTCATGAGGCGTTTATTAAAGCATTTCATTTAGATCGTTTTGATGATGCAAAAGAGGCTCATGAGTATATAGATAGAGAAACAAATTTAAATAATCAAGGTACACAAAGTTCATATGCAGATGCACTATCTATACATTTTGCTGCACAAGAAGTTGCGGATACATACTATGGTGCTGAAACAGGAAATGAGATATTTGTAGTATACCCATCACTGCATATTGATTCACAATATTACTATAGAGGGAATTTAAGAGAAGGGGGCGGTGGATATTGGAATGATCAATGGGTTTGGGCAAATGAAGAAAACGGAATGGATATAAATGCAGGAATGGTTTTTATTCCATCTGATGCACAGGTCGATCCTGAAAACGGAAGTCAGTATAAGATTGATAAAGAAGGTGTTGCAAAAAGAGATGTTGACAACCTAGAATCATTAACTGCATTAATAGAATCAGATATAATAGAAGAGTTGTTTGAAGAATTGTGTGCTGTAGAGAACGTGAGAAGTTCAAGACGGGGTATGTATACATATGAAAGTGATTTTGATAAAGCAAAAAAGATAATTGTAGAGAAAATGGGTATTAGTGATATCACAATGACAAATATTTTGCTTGATTATACTTCTGTAGTAAGTTTAGGCTCATTACGTTCTAGGAAAGTAAATCAACATCTTGAACAACGAGAGTTGGATGCGGGACTTGATAAGATCTTAAGAAGCAATCAAGTTATATTTGAACGTCCTGATAAAACAGTTGCATCAGTTGAATACTGGGAAAATTATTTTGATGAGCATCCAGAAATAAAACCATCAAAGATTGTGTATTATAAAGGAGGAGATCCAACGCAAGCTCTGCAACAATGGAAAAGAGATAATGGATTATCAAAAAAATCCGAACCTGGAGAATTGCAACAGTTAGAAAAATCAGATACTGAAAAAATCACAAAAGGAATGGATAGGTATAAGTCCTTAGCTCATGATGCAATAGATAAATATTTTGATTCAGAACAGCAAGACGCTGCATAATATTATGCATCTTAAAAGAACAAAATTGGCAAATGGAATAATTGCAGATTTTCTACCCCCAAAAAAATCATCGAACAAAGTTATGATTTTATGTGATGGAATGCCTTCAATGCCTTCAAAGAAAAAAACAATGCAATGGTTTTCTAAAAAAGGTTTTTGGGTTATAAATCCAAGGTACCGTGGCACATGGGAGAGTTCTGGAGCTTTTCTAGATCATCCACCAGAACAAGACGTACTCGATGTAATAGAAGGTCTAAGTAAGGGACTTATTAGTATTTGGGAGGACAAAATATATAAGATTAAAGCAAAAAAAATTTTTGTTATTGGAAGTAGTTTTGGTGGCACTGCTGCACTAATGTCATCAATGTCTGATAAGGTTGATGGTGTAGTTGCAATATCACCGGTAGTTGATTGGACAGATAATTCAGAATCAGAACCGATGGATCATTTAGAGAAAATTATAAGAGATGGATATAAAGAGGCGTATAGATTTAATACAGAAGACTGGATTAGATTATCAGAAGGTAAATTTTTTCAGCCAATGGATAATGTAAAAAAAATGAATCCAAAAAAAATATTTGTGATATATTCTAAAGACGATAAAGTTGTATCTAACGTCTCTATAGATAAATTTATAGAAAATCTGGATTGTAAAAGTATAATGAAAAAAAAGGGAGGACATTTGTCTTTTTCTGTAATTACAAAATGGCCCTTGTCAAAAAAGATGATAAATTTTTTAGTTTAATATTTTGTATGAGTACGAAAAAAAATGGAATTGATAAATATGTAATAATTGCGTACTACACTTTAATGCCATGGTTGGTGTTTGTGTATCTTTTTGATTACATAAGACAACTGGAAAGTATAAGTTATTTTGTCGCACATTACGCATTGGTTGTTATATTATTCGGAGTATCTTTTTTATTATATTTCAATAAAAGAAAACAAGATGATCCATTTCAAGTTGCAATGATAGCAACATTGTCATTTCTTGTTTTTGAATGTGTGCTTGTACAGTTGGTTGGAAAGGTTGATTATGTAAGTTTAAATTATGTCGATTGGTTTATTCCAATGTTTATAATGACAACCACTATTTACTTTGTAGGTAAACACAAAACGAATAAAAAAAAATATAAAAAATAAAAGGGCAACGCCCTTTTTTAAGTATACACAAGCTACATTTTGAGTGGTATGTCTGGAAGACCAGCTGCTTCAAGTATCTTTGAAATAAAGTATATTGTAATTCCTCCTACGGAGGTTGCTCCAAGAGCAGTCCCTATTCCAAAAAACAAACCAAACAAAAAACGTCTACTTAGTTTATTTTGTTTTTCAAGTAATTCATTTCCAATTTTTAGTTGTTTAGCAATGTCTGTTGAAGGATCTTTTTTTTGTGAAGGCATACTATAAATAGTGTATCATAACTATATATAAATATTATATATGAATTTACCTACATTTTTATTTGATGGAAACTGCGGATTCTGTAAGCATTGGGTGTCACGTTGGAAAAAACATACAGAGGATAGAGTTGAATACAGACCATTTCAAGAAGCGTCAAAAGATTTTCCAAACATAAAAAATGAAGAGTATTTAAAGTCATCTCAATTTATTAATTTAAACGGAGATGTATTTTCTGGTGCGTATGGTGTTGCGATGTTATTAAGTCATTCAAAGAAACATAGGTGGTTTCTATTTTTATATAAGTACCTACCATTATTTGGCTTGATTTCAGAGTTTATCTATAAGCAAATTTCTTCATGTAGGAATTGTGCAGAAAAATTTACAAACATGCTAAAAAAGAAAAAATAATTTTATGTCACAGTCAGATTATTATAAGGTAAGTGGTTTTGTATTTTTAATTGTGGATGTAATGCATTGTGTAAGAATATACAAAGACATATCAGTACAAGTGGCTGGTTTTAGTCTGCCAATGTGGATTTCATATGTTGTTGTTTTGTTTGTGTCAATATTGGCGGCGTATTCATTTAAATTTGCAAGTGTAAATAAGCACAACTAGAAAAATCTATAGCGTTTATATATGGACGTATGTTGTACTTTGTGTTATTTTCGTTTAGCCAAACTATAAACATAGGAGAATTAAATGGCAAAATCAAAAACGTCTTCTGCCAACTTGCAGTTGGTTCTAGGGAAGTTTAGTACGAAGATTAAGCTTTTTAGAATACTTGTTCCAGCTAATGCGCCAACACCGATAATTACACACTCATGCAGGAGCGAGGTGAGTGTTGTAAATAGATGTAATGACTGCTTCAAAATTGTAAGAATTACAGGGGTACAAAAAAAGGGTGTTGCTCGTGCTCGTGCTGCTACTGAGCCAAAAGACAAACATTGTCCGCATTGTAAATCGACAACTCCATTTAGTGAAGTGGTTGTGTGTGGAACTTGCGACACAGATGTGGATTTAAATCAATTGGAGGATAGGCTTCAGTTGGGAAATCAAACAGTACCAATCACAAAAGATCAATTACAGGCATGGCAAACCTTACTTCCACAATCAAAGGTTATGCGTCCAGTAATGATGTTGCCATCAAGTAGAGTTGGTTCATATTTTCGCGATGAAGCATATGAGGTTGTTCCTGACAAGGGTAGTGCTGCAGCGTTTGCGTTGTGGTTAAAATATTTAACCAAAAAGCGTCAAGCACTCATTGTTCATTTTTCTATAAAGAAAAATTTCAAAACAGGAGCATTGTATACTGTTTTGTTTAAGAGTGAACCAAAACTTATATTGCATACATTACATTATGTAGACGAAGTAAATCTTGAGCAGTTTGATGTACCAGACGTACCAAGCGATCTGTTTGATCAGTTTCATAATCTAGTACAGCCATTACGTCGTAGTTTGCGTGATCCTTTAATTTTACAACATCCACAACGTATTGCATTTAATGAGTTGTTTATGAAAGGTGAAAATGCCGGAAAGGTTGAGATTAAAAGGCTTGGTGCACTGCCTGGGGAGTTGGAAGCAGTGGCTAAAAGTATTGGTGAGCGTCTTGCACCACCAAAAAAATCACGAAAAAGTACAAAAAAATAAAATCGTAATTACGTGCCATGGGCATACTCAATACTTCTAAATAAATAGAAGTATTTTTTTGTGTAAATTACAACCATCTTAACAAGTTGTAAAAAATATGGTAACGTTTTGCCCGTTTATATCTAAAATTTAAGTACGACCATCTATGTTGAAATTATTTGAGAATATATTTACGCAAAAGACACGTGGAAGAATATTTGTGCTGTCATTTTTAGCTCTAATTATAGGTCAGAAAGTATTTGCATCTGTAAGTACCACAGAAGGTCATGGAGCAAGCATGACACTGATGTGGATTGCGGTGATATTAATTATTGCCAAGATCGCTGGTCTTGTAGAAAAGTTTGGTCAACCAGCAGTTTTGGGGGAGTTGGTCATGGGTGTCATATTGGGTAATTTATTTATGGTAGGCATTGATGTGTTTGAACCAATAAAACACGATGAGATACTACGATTTTTGTCAGAGCTTGGTGTAATTATTTTGTTATTTCAAATAGGACTTGAATCTAACATACAAGAGATGCGAAAGGTTGGTGGACGTGCATTACTAGTTGCGATAGTGGGAGTATTGGCTCCATTTATATTAGGTGCTTATATGGTAGGTCCGTGGTTAATGCCTGGACTTGATCAGACTGCATATTTGTTTTTAGGTGCAGCACTTACAGCTACATCTGTTGGTATTACCGCGCGTGTTTTTAAAGATTTAGGTAAACTTAATATAAAAGAGGCTCAAATTGTTTTAGGTGCAGCTGTATTTGATGATGTTTTTGGGTTAATCATACTTGCTATTGTAAGTGCTATTGCAACAGTTGGAGCTGTAAGTTTCGGAATTGTTTCAACAATTGTATTTAAAGCAGTTGTTTTCCTAATTGGGTCAATTGCGTTAGGCGCAATATTTGCATCACGTCTTGGAAAGTTTTTATCAAAAGTACACACAGGTGTTGGAATGAAATTTACGTTGGCAATAGCCTTCTGTTTACTGTTTGCCTATTTAGCAGGTTTGATTGGTTTAGCACCAATCATCGGTGCATTTGCTGCAGGACTTGTATTAGATCCGGTGCATTTTAGAAACTTTAAGGCTCCCAAGATGGTTCTGGATGTACGTAAAGTTGTAAATAATCATATTCGTGAAGAGCATGATGACGTTGTGTTACGTACAGAAATGAACAAAGTCATCGATCATCATTCACACAGACATATAGAAGATTTAATAGAACCTATTGCGTATTTCCTAGTTCCTATATTTTTTATTCTAACAGGAATGGAGGTGTCGCTTGATACGTTTTCAAATCCAAATATATTATGGGTAGCATTAATAATTTCGGTGGTTGCAATAGCTGGAAAATATGTTTCTGGTTATTTTGCAGGTGATGTAAACAAAAAGATAGTTGGTATAGGAATGATTCCACGTGGAGAGGTTGGGTTAATATTTGCAGCCATAGGAAAAGGACTTGGTGTTCTAAACAATGACCTATTTTCAGTAATTATAGTGATGGTTATTTTAACTACTTTGGTGGCACCACCACTTCTAGCAAAGCAACTAAAGAGTATGTAAAAAAAAGAAAGGGCTTGGACCCTTTCTTTTTTTATGTCATCATATTTTATATATGGTGATTCTATATCAATATTTAACTGTTATTATACATACAATAGTTGCATGGGTACTTATTGAGGTGTTTGTAAACAACGCACACAGGCTTAAGCGTGCGTCATATGTATTTTGGCACTATACGTCAGTTGTGGCGGCATTTTCTATTGTATTTTTTTCTTATTATAAATATTTCAATCATTTTGATGTATTTAAGGTAACCATGATCACACTTGTTACATTATTGGTGCTAGAATTGATTATATTTCGATATTTATACAGTGGTGATCGTTGGTTTTTAAATTACACAGACTGGATTTTGCCTATGTTTTTGTCAGTGAGTACAGTGTATTTACTGAGCCAATTAGTATTAGTATAATATGAATTCAATCTTAATATTAATGACAGGTATTGACGAATCATCTGTACAGAGTATCCTGTCGTCGTTATGGATTTACTAAAAGTTACAGGAGGTGCACCGCTAAATGGCGAGATTGCACTATCAGGCGCTAAAAATGCAGCGTCAAAAATGATGATTGCCAGCTTGCTTACAGATGAGCAGGTTGTTTTGCATAATGTTCCAAAGCAAAGAGAGACGGCCATTACTGAAGATATTGTGAATAGTCTGGGTTCAAAAACTGAATGGAAAAAAAATAATGATCATTCTTTGGTGTTACATGCAAAAGATATTCAGAGTAATGAAATAAGTAAATTGTCAAAAAAGAATAGGATCAGCATTCTTACATTGGCACCTTTGTTACACCGGATAGGAGAGGCATTTGTTCCGGTTCCTGGTGGAGATAAGATTGGCCCAAGGCCAGTCAACTTTCACGTGCAGACATTAGAAAAAATGGGTGCAAAAATCAAGAAGAAATCTGACGGGTATCATGCATCGGTTAAAAAACGATTAAAAGGTGCTTTGATAGAGTTGCCGTATCCATCAGTTGGTGCAACCGAAACTGCGATACTGGCAGGTGTATTAGCAGAAGGTCGTACAACAATAAGAAATGCAGCAAGTGAACCAGAGGTTAAGGAGTTGGTTATGATGTTGCAAAACATGGGTGCTATAATTCAAAAGAATGCTGGTCGATCTATTGAAATATTAGGAGTAGAAAAACTTCATGGAACTGAAGCGACTGTGATGCCAGATAGAATAGAAGCTGCTTCATATGCATGTATGGCTTTGGGGACACGTGGCGAGATCTTTGTTAAAAATGCTCAACATGAGCATATGGTTACATTTTTAAATACAGTTCGTAGGATAGGGGGGGAATACAAGGTGCAAAGAGATGGTATTCTTTTTAAAGGAGTTGGTGATTATAAAGGCATTGAATTAGAGACAGATACACACCCTGGTTTCATGACAGACTGGCAGCAGCCATTAATTGTCGTGTTAACACAGGCAACAGGTACATCTGTTGTTCATGAGACAGTGTATGAGGCACGATTTGGGTATACAGAAGCATTAAAAAAAATGGGTGCCAACATAACTTTATTTAGCAATTGTTTAGGAGAGATAGATTGTAGATTTAAGGGTCAAAATTACAGACACTCAGCTGTTATAAATGGCCCATCACCAATGTATGCTGCAGAAGTTGTTGTGCCAGACATTAGGGCTGGACTTGCATATGTTGTGGCTGCAATGGTTGCAGACGGGACATCCACGTTGAAGGGTATTGATCATTTAGATAGGGGCTACGAGCGCTTAGAAGAAAAACTGAAGGGAGTAGGTGCTAAAATTGAGAGGGTTACAAAATAAATTTGTTATAATGATTTAGTTATGTTTTTAAATATATTATTTACATCACCGGCACTTGCCTTGGCATGGGTGGCTGCAATATTTGCATCACTAACAATACATGAATTTTCACATGCTCTAGTTGGTAAATTAAGAGGTGATAAAACTGCTGAAAGAGAAGGTCGTCTTACATTAAATCCTGTATCACACATTGATTTAATGGGTCTTATTCCTTTATTTATTTTTGGATTCGGTTGGGCAAAACCTGTACCGTTTAATCCTTATAATTTAAAAAATCCAAAATGGGACAGTGTTCTTATCGCACTTGCTGGTCCATTTTCAAATTTAATACTCGCAATATCAAGTGCCGTTGCATTTAGATTATTAATAGGATCGCTAGGAAGTTATAATTTATTATCAGTATTTTTATTTCTGATGATTCTTATAAATTTATTTTTGATGTTTTTCAATGTTGTTCCAGTTCATCCATTAGATGGCTCTAAGTTGTTCTTTGCATTATTTGATGCGCCAAAATATGCAAACATGAGAAAGGTTGTTGCCCAGCGTGGTCCGCAGGTGTTGATGATTGCTATTTTTCTATCAATACTTACAAATGCAAATATTTTCTTTTTTGTAAGTGAGCCAGCATTTTTTGTGTGTGATGCACTGATTGGTCAAAGTTGTGGTGGATTTTTTGGAACTGTATTTTCTAGTTTATAAAAAAAAGACCCGTGTTTACGGGTCAGGAGCAACTGCTTTATATTTAGCTGTTGTCCAAGAGTAGACGTACGCCGCTTTGTTTAGCAGCAGCCTGTAGTAGTCGTGCTGTAGCAGCGTGAACGTTGTTAAGTCGTTTACCAGAACGAATTGTTTCCATTAGTTCTTTGGCGGCGTGTTCACCTATTCGAGCATCTGATTCACAAACTGTGATAAGTGCATTTTTTACTGCATGCATCAGCTCGCCATTAGTTCCTTCAGGAAGGAATATACCGCTTTGATTAGCGAGTGTTAACAGTTCTTTATGTACTGTCGGTTCAACTTCAGTGGGACTCGCATTTACACCACCCATCCATTCAATAGCAGCAGCAAACACATCTTTTGGATTGATTAATTGATTGCCATTATTTGTCGTTGAGACAGAGATGGACGTTTTCATATATTGGTGTATTGCACCACTTAGGAAAGGCCGGTTTCCGCATGTTGAACAAACAGCAGAATCAATATTGAAGGCCATAGCTAAAACACTAAAACTTTCATTACAGCGTTGGCAGTTTTTGATCCACCACATATTGTCGAAGTCCCAGTCTGTTATGTTAGGGACAATGCCTTTACTAGCAATTCGACTTAGATCGTGCTCATCTATGTTAACCAGCAAGCTCCAAGGGTCGTAGCGCCCATTCTCAATCACATCAATGCCATCACGATCTTCGCAGAGCATCCAGCTTATGCTAGACATTTTGCATCTAGATACGTGATTGCCAATCATTACAATTGCCATTTCGATATCGTCGCCAACAACCTTGCCTACAAATTGGTCATCACGTTGGTTTTTTGTATTTGGTACATACCAAAGTGAGTAGATTCGATGGACACCTCGTGTCTGTTTACGAGCTTTTAGGTAGTAACGACGGAAGTGTGGTTGCTGTGCTGGGCTGTTTATTGTTCGGAATCGAGCAATTACAGATTCTGCTGTATCGTATTTGTTGTGTTTGATTAGGTCGCTCAACACAACATTTCTTCCTTCTAAAGGATGCACCCATCCTAATGGAATTGTTGGTAATGTTACACCAACTTTTATTAGCGAATGAGTCAATTTATCATACCTCCTTTGCCTTTGTAGTTATTTTTGTCTCATTATTTTAAATCTACAACATCTTTTTTATCATCGAAATGTTCTTCCCAGATTGTTGTTAGGATATCCTCTAAATAGTGAGGAAAATCTCCAATTACTGATTGAACATCTGATAACTCTAAAATGTTTTCGGGTTTTACCTGTGTGCACAGTAGAAGTCTCTCAATTTCGGATACTCTTTCAGTTGCATCTTCAAATTGGCTCTGTGCTCGACGCCAGTCGGAGATAAGCCACTTTCTATATTCATTATCTGGCAGATGATTCACACGTGCTTGCGGCAGTTCCCCATACTCTAGTCGTTGGATTCGATTCGAGAAGTGTCTACCAACACTCTTAATAAACAGAGCTTTAATATCCGGTATTTTGAGTAATTTGTATAGACTTTTTTCGTAGAGTAAAGAAATGAGTTGGTGTGAAATATCATTATGATTTACACCCTCGATAGTCATTACTGTTCTGTGTTTGATAAGTTGTGAAAATGCAGGTGTTGCAACTGTTTCTATAAACCATAGTTCAATAGGAGCATAATCGGCAGGTTTGGCTGGTAGAACTGATCTTGTGTTTTGCAAACGCTGAGCCAGAGTTAATGCTGCTCCTATATCTACAAAAGCATTTTTACCCCAACCAGAGCATGTACACTTATCACAATTCATCCATTCAGGGACAAGTATTAGCAGATCCTTACCAAAGGAGATTTGTCGGCATTTAGGACACGTGTGACTTGTAATCAAACAGTCGAAATCAAGCGCACCCATTTTAATAGATACATCAAGAACGCCTGTTGAAACAAGTTGACGTAATCTGTCTGGGTGTTGAGGTAGTAAGTCTACTATGTCGAACCGACCCATCTCAATGAGTTCTAATAGTTCAAAATCAGCATACAATTCCCATCGAACACCTGTTAAAACTTGCCTTTGATTTATGTTTGCAATAGTAGCTTTTACAACATCGATTTCTACTGGATTTTTGAAGACCTGAATTGTTGGGTCAGTACTTTTGTCTTTTCGAGGAAGCTTTGTAACCTGTCGGAGTCTAACTCGATCTCCAAAACCCTTTTCAAGATAATAGATTTTACGAGAATGACACCATTCTGCGCGCATAACTTCTCTAAACTTCCAAAAGATATTTGGTAAATCAAAATTAATGTCTTCTGTTGTTAAGGAGCCAGGTTGAACCCGACTCAAGGTCGTGATATCTGTCATTTTTCACCTCATCGGGTTGTATTCCTATTTTATCAGGAACTGAAAAATATATACAAAAATATTGGTTTTGTCAATACATCAGCAGTGCGTAGATAAATGTTGACCTATTTTTAACAAAATGTTATCCTTCCGACGCAAATATTATTATGCCTACAGTAAATCAATTGATCAGAAAAGGTAGAAAATCTAAGTCTACCAAGTCTACGTCACCTGCGATGCAGTTTACGTACGATTCACTACATAGAAAAAAGACTCCTTACAAAAAAGGTAGTCCTTTTAAGCGTGGTGTTTGTATAAAAGTGACAACAATGACTCCAAAAAAACCTAACTCTGCTATACGAAAAGTTGCACGTGTACGTCTTTCAAATGGAATGGAGGCAAACGCTTATATTCCAGGTGAGGGTCATAACTTGCAGGAGCATTCGATTGTAATGATTAGGGGTGGTCGAGTAAAAGATCTTCCGGGTGTTAGATATCACGTAGTTCGTGGTGTTTATGACACACAGAGTGTTGAAGGAAGAATGCAAAGTAGGTCTAAGTACGGTGCAAAACGTGCAAAAAAATAAACGTATAAAATAAACGTACTACCACATTGGTATGCATTTTATTTTAAGCGTTTATTAATTATAAAATTTAATTAATTTAGTGGAGTACTTTGTTCGCACAAAGGAATATAATCCATTAAGAATAAGTCAAAAAATATGCGAGGTAAAAAAGCCACAAAACGAAAGATACTACCAGATCCAAAATTTGGTAATGTGTATATTGCGAAGTTGATTAATTACATAATGAAGGATGGAAAGAAGACAATTGCACAACGTATTGTTTATGATGCACTTGAGTTAATAAGTGAAAGAACAAAACAGGATGCTATTGAAGTTTTTGATTTAGCAATAAAAAACGTAATGCCATCTCTAGAAGTTAAGAGCAAGCGTGTTGGTGGTGCAAACTATCAAATACCAATGCCTGTAAGAGGAGAAAGACGTCACATGCTTACATATCGTTGGATTATTGCTGCAGCACGTGCAAAGAAAGGTAAGCCAATGTCAGTAAAATTAGCTGAAGAGTTAATTGCTGCATCAAATAACGAGGGGGATGCTATTAAAAAGAAAACAGACGTTCAAAAAATGGCTGAAGCAAACCGTGCTTTTGCTCATTTTGCTCGATAAAATAATAAAATATGCCACGTGAATATCCATTAGATAAAATTAGAAATTTCGGAATTTTTGCCCATATTGATGCAGGTAAAACAACTGTATCAGAACGTATTTTATTTTATACAGGCCGTAAGCACAAAATTGGTGAGGTGCATGAAGGTGGTGCAACTATGGACTGGATGGAGCAGGAGCAGGAAAGAGGTATTACAATCACAGCTGCTGCAACTACATGTTTTTGGAAGGACCATAGTTTAAATTTAATCGATACCCCAGGACACATTGATTTTACTGTTGAGGTAAAACGTTCAATGAGAGTTCTTGATGGAGGTGTGGCTGTTTTTGATGGTGTTGCAGGTGTTGAACCTCAGTCTGAAACAAACTGGAGGTATGCAGATGATTACGATATTCCAAGAATTGTATTTATAAATAAATTAGATAGGACAGGTGCAGATTTTTTTAAAGATTTAGACTCAATTCATGATCGTCTTACAAAAAATGCATATCCAATACAGTTACCAATTGGTGCTGAGGGTGATTTTGTTGGTGTTGTAGATTTGATTAAAATGAAAGCTTTTATCTACAAAGATGATTTGGGAAAAGATATTGAAGAAACAGAGATTCCAGATGATTTGAAGGAATTGTCTGATGAGTGGAGAGGAAAGTTGATGGAGGCTGTTGCAGAAAACGACGAGGATTTAATGAATAAGTATCTTGGTGGAGAGGAGGTGAGTGTGGAAGAAATCAATAAAGTTATACGAAAAGCAACAATTGCAAATGATTTTATTCCAGTAATGTGTGGATCTGCACTGAAAAATAAAGGTGTACAGATTTTACTTGATGCAATAGTTAATTTCTTACCAAGCCCATTGGACGTGCCTGACATTACAGGAGTAGATCCAGATGATGAGGAGAAGGTGGTAGAAAGAAAAGCTGATGATAGTTCACCTTTTTCTGCTCTAGCATTCAAGATCGCTGCTGATCCATTTGTTGGAAAACTTGCTTTTTTCCGTGTTTATTCAGGATCAGTAAAGGCTGGTTCATATATTTTAAATAGTTCTATAGGTAAAAAAGAGAGAGTTGGTAGGATTGTTGTGTTGCATGCAAATTCACGTGAGGAAGTATCTGAAGTGCATGCTGGAGGTATCGCGGCAATGGTTGGTCTAAAAGAAACTTATACAGGTCATACTTTATGTGATATAGAGAATCCAATATTATTAGAATCAATTACATTTCCTGAGCCTGTTATTTCTATTGCAATTGAGCCAAAGACAAAAGTCGATCAAGAAAAGATGGCGTTAGCATTGCAAAAATTAGCTGAGGAAGATCCTACATTTAAGATTCGTACTGATGAGGAAACAAATCAGGTCATTATTTCAGGAATGGGAGAACTTCACTTGGATATTATTGTTGATCGCCTAAAACGTGAATTTAGTGTTGAGTGTAGTGTTGGTAAGCCCCAGGTTTCATATCGTGAAACAATTAAGACAAACGCAGAAGGTGAGGGAAAGTTTATTCGTCAGTCTGGTGGACGTGGTCAGTATGGTCACTGTCTTGTAAAGATTGAAAAACTAGAACCTGGTGCTGGTGTTGAATTCGAGGAGATTATTAAAGGTGGTTCAATTCCAAGAGAATATTTCAATGCTATTGAAAAAGGAATTCGTGAAGCAGCAGACAGAGGTGTTATGGCCGGTTATCCATTACTTGATGTAAAGGTAACTTTATATGATGGGTCTTTTCATGATGTAGATTCTTCAGAAGCTGCGTTTAAAATCGCTGGCTCAATGGCATTCCAAGATGCAGCAAAGAAAGCAGGTATTGAATTGCTTGAGCCTATGATGAAGGTTGAAAGTATTACACCAGAAGATTACATGGGTACAGTTGTTGGAGATTTGAATTCAAAACGTGGTCAAATTCAGGAAATGTCAGATCGTTCAGGTGTAAAGGTTGTATCAGCGTTTGTGCCACTTGCAGAAATGTTTGGTTATGCAACTACATTAAGATCTTTGTCTCAAGGTAGAGCTAGCTACTCAATGGAATTTGATCATTATAGTGCTGTACCATCAAATGTTTCAAAAGAAATTGTTGAAAAAAGAGGTGGTAAAGCGTAAGTAAATAAAACTAAATTAAAACGAGACTTAAGTTGTCTCGTTTTTTTTGTACTTATAATTAATTTAAACAATATATAAATATATTCCAGATTTTTCTTGTACTGGTTTCCAGTTTGGAAAATTAAATGCATTAGACACTATTCTTGATCCAGGTTTTAGCTCGTTTTTAAGTTTTAATTTAAGTTTATTCATTGCTGGTGATGTTTGGTATAGCAACACAACATCTGTATTTTTTAAATCAGCATCCCAAAAAGATTCTTTTAATATTTCTATTTTTTTACTAAATCCAAGTTTGTTAATTTTTCTAATAGATCTTTTTATAAGACCAGGATGCAGTTCATACCCTGTAGCAGATTTTGCACCAACCTTTATTGCTTCTATAAGTAGTATGCCATCACCTGAACCCATATCGACAACATGATCTGTGGGTGATATTTTAGCCATAGAAATCATGGTTATAGCTTTTTCTTGTGTGGATGGAATGTATGGAGCTCCACCGTGAAAAATTGGAATCAACATTCCACCAAACCAATAAATGGCCAGTAAATTAGCTGCAATTATAAGGGTTGCCATTAAAACAAAAATAAAAAAAATAGGGTCCATATGAATTATTTTGTACCACATCACATCTTGGAACAATATGGTATAGGTAAAGTTAATAGTATATCTAAAATTGGAAATGGATTAATTCACGAAACTTTTTCAATAAATTCATCTAGTGGACAGTATATCATTCAAAAGTTAAATGCAGTACTTGCAACAAAGGAGATCGCAGAAGATTTTTTAAGTATCACCAAGTATTTAGAATCCAAAAATATTTTGGCACCAAAATGTGTACTTACAAAAAATGGTAAAGTTTTAGCTAAATTAGAGGGTAAATCGTGGAGAATGCAAACACAAATTGAAGGAGAGGTGTACTCAGGAATAGATGATTATGAAATGTTGTACGAAGCTGGGTTTTTACTCGGAGGTTTTCACAGGGTGTTAAATAACTGTAATATTAATTTTCGATCAAATTTAATCTTGCATCAAACAAAAACCATATATCAAAGATTACTGGATTCAGAATGTAAATATACATGTGATACTACAGATGTAAAAGAAAGTCTGGTCTTTTTAAAAAAGGAAATGCCAAAATATTTTTTGCCAAACACACTTCCAGTACGTGTGATACATGGCGATCCAAAAATTTCAAATATTATATTTAACAACAAAAAAGCAGTAGCTTTAATTGATCTAGATACCTGTAACAAACAAAATATACTGGTTGAATTAGGTGATGCGTTTAGATCTTGGTGCGGAGGTACAGAAGATGATGATATGAATTACTTTGATGTTGAAAAATTTAAATATGCATGGCATGGATATTTTGATGGGTCTGTTGGCATGTTAAGTATTCAAGAAAAAAGTTTAATTATTAGGTCTATTGGAACTATCACCTTAGAACTTGCGAGTAGGTTTTTAACTGATTATTTTGAGGATTCGTATTTTGGTTGGGATAATATTCGATATAAAACAAGAAAAGATCATAATTTGGCAAGATGTTTAGGGCAATTAGCTCAATTTAAATCTTATAAAACTAATAAAATGCATCTAGAAGAGATGATAATGAGCAAAACTTGACACTACTGAGAAGTTAGTTAAAATGCCGATAATATGAAAGATCAATTTAAAAGAATAATAGATTTGGTTCGCAAAACTGGTGACACAATGGTGGTTACAGATACTAATGGAGAGGATGTGTATGTTGTAATGGATCTAGATAATTACGAACTATTAATAGATAGTTTAGATAATTATGAAATAGAGGATTTTGATGAAGATGATGATTATGAATCAGAACGTGCGAATGATTTTAATGTTGAAGAGGATTTAGCAGAAAATGTGTCTGAAACAACTCAAAGTGTACCTAAGGAGCAAAGCGTACCTGCTATATGGGATTCAATGCAATCTGCAACAGACAAAGGTCAAACTTGGGATATCTCAAAGTTAAATGAAAAAGAAATGGCTGATTTAGAAGAAAAATTTGAGGAATTTGCTGCAAGAAATGTAAAGGAGGCCATAGAAGAAACAGCCAACATAACAGATGTAAATGATTTTGATGAAGAGGAGTTTTATTTGGAGCCAATAGAGTAATTTTAGCTCATTTTAGCTAAGGAATAAGGTAGTAAGTACATTCTTGCAAAAATGCTAACAAACCCCAGGTCTAAGACTTGCATGTTTCAAAAGGTTTTGTTATACTTGCGCACGTCTTTGTAAACAAATTAAACACTAAATTAAGGTAAATTATTATACATTTATGGCTGAAGTTTTCGACAGGTCAAAGCCTCATGTTAACGTTGGAACAATTGGTCACGTTGACCATGGAAAAACAACAACAACAGCGGCTCTATTGGCTGTTTTAAATGCAAAAGGAATGTCTGCTCAAACAAAGGGAGTAGATGATCTAGACAAGGCTCCTGAGTCAAAATCACGTGGTATTACAATCGCAACAGCGCATTGTGAATATGAATCTGACAACCGTCACTATGCTCACGTTGATTGTCCAGGTCATGCTGATTACATTAAGAACATGATAACAGGTGCTGCACAGATGGATGGTGCAATTTTAGTAGTATCAGCTGCTGACGGTCCAATGCCTCAGACTCGTGAGCATATTTTGCTTGCTCGTCAGGTGGGTGTACCTTCAATTGTTGTTTTCTTGAATAAAGTTGACCAAGTTGATGACCCAGAACTTATTGATCTAGTTGAAGAAGAAGTGCGTGATCTATTAAAGCAGTATGAGTATCCTGGTGATGAAATTCCAGTGATACGTGGATCTGCTCTAAAAGCACTAGAGAATCCAACTGATGAAGCAGCAACAAAGCCAATAATGGATCTAGTTGAAGCTTTGGATACATACATTCCACAACCAGAACGTGATACAGACAAGCCACTTCTTATGCCTATTGAGGATGTTTTCTCAATTGAAGGTAGAGGAACAGTTGTTACAGGTCGTATCGAACGTGGAACAATTAAAATCAACGAAGAGGTTGCTATTGTTGGTATAAAAGAAGAGCCAATAAAAACTATTGTTACTGGAATTGAAATGTTCAATAAGCAGTTAACAGAAGGTCTTGCTGGTGATAATGCTGGAATTTTGCTTCGTGGTGTTAAAAAAGATGAGGTTGAGCGTGGAATGGTGCTTGCGGTTCCAGGTTCGATTACACCTCACACAGAATTTGAAGCTAAAGTTTATGCTCTTACAAAAGAAGAGGGTGGGCGACACAAACCTTTCTTTAAAGGATATAAGCCACAGTTTTTTATCAGGACAACAGACGTAACAGGTGATGTTACTTTACCTGAGGGAACTGAGATGGTTATGCCAGGAGATACAACAAATTTAACAGTTACATTAATTCAGCCGGTTGCTCTTGAGGAGAACATGTCATTTGCTATACGTGAGGGTGGGCGAACTGTAGGTGCTGGAATAATAACTAAGATCCTAAAATAAATATTAAACCTTGAGAGGTGGGAAACCACCTCTCAATCGTTCTTTCATCTAAAACTGTGAGTAAAGAAACAACCAAAAAAGAAGAAGAAAAGTCACGTATTCGCATCAAGATCAAAGCTTACGATAATAAAATTATCGATCAAGCTACTCAGACTATTATTAAGACAGCTGAGAGATCAGGCGCAAAGATAATTGGTCCAGTACCATTACCAACGGAGACACGTAAATATACAGTGAACAAATCAACATTTGTGCACAAGGATTCGCGTGAACAATACGAGATGAGAGTACATAAGCGATTGATTGATATCTCAGAACCAACTGAGAGAACTATTGACTCATTAATGAGTTTAAACTTGCCATCAGGAGTAGATGTAGAGATTAAAACCTAAATAAATTAAGTTGTTTACAACTTACAAGTCACATTCAGTTTTATTACTGGCTGTAAGCTGTAAGTTGTAAACATGTAAGGAAGCGATAATCGAACCTGGAAGAAAGATCCCGTGTAAATAGATGTCTATTGGGAAAACCTTCCATCGGATTTAATTAAGCGCTTACGGAGAGTTTGCCAATTAAATAAAATTTTACAATCCTTCACAAGAATTTACTTAACGCTGAAGGTCAGGAGCCGTTTTCAAAGTTTTCTTTGGAATCGACTTCTGACTTTTATAATATGACATTCATAATCGGAAGAAAAATAGAGATGACACAGCAATTTAAGGATGATGGAACAGTTGTTCCGGTTACCTTGATTAAGGCTGAGAAAAATATTGTGACACAGATTCGTGATATGGAAACTGACGGATATTCAGCTGTTCAACTAGGCACAGAAACATCCAACAAACTAAACAAGCCAGATGCAGGTCATGTAAAAGATGTAGAACCACTAAAAACACTACGTGAATTTAGGGTTGATAATACAGATCTTAAAATAGGTGATCAGATCGATGTGGCTTCTTTTGAGCCGGGTACAAAAGTTGACGTAACAGGTTGTTCAAAAGGTAGGGGTTTTGCTGGTGTAATGAAGCGACATAATTTTTCTGGTGGAAATGCAACACATGGTAACAAGGACATGCAAAGAAAGCCTGGTTCGATTGCTTCTCATCCACAGGGTAAAGTTATTCGTGGACAAAAAATGCCTGGTCGTATGGGAAATGATCAAGTTACAGTTAAAAACTTAGAAGTAATCTCAACAGACAGCAATAAAAATATTATTGCTATTAAAGGTGCTGTTCCTGGAGCAAGAGGTGGTTTAATTTTAATTCGTGCACGTGATGGTAAAACAATATGGCAACGATAAAAATTTATAATACACAAGGTCAGGAAACTGAGCAGGTTGAATTAGAATCTTCATTGTTTGCTGTAAAAGTTAATCCAGCATTGGTTCATGAGGTTGTGGTTGCACAAACTGCAAATTCAAGAGCAGCAATTGCTCACACCAAAGACAGGAGTGATGTTGTTGGAAGTGGTAAAAAACCATGGAAGCAGAAAGGTACGGGACGTGCTCGTCACGGTTCTCGTTATTCACCGCTTTGGAAAGGTGGAGGAATAACTTTTGGTCCACGAAACGACAGAAACTTTTCTAAAAAGATAAATAGAAAAGCCAAGCATAAAGCTTTGGCAATGGTATTAACAGATAAGGTTGCAAGTAATAGATTTATTGTTGTCGATTCACTACCAGTAGAAAATGGTAAGACTAAAATTCTTGTAGATATTTTGGCAAAGCTACCAGTGGATGGAAAAAAGACTTTGATTGTTGCTTCACCCGAGAATAAAATGGTTGCAACAGCATCAAAGAATATCAAGAAAGTTACTGCAATATCAGCTAATTCTATCAATGTTGTAGATTTACTAAAGCATGATTTTACACTGATAAGTAAAGAGGCTTTGGCAAAAATAACTGAAATTCACAAACGATAAGTATATGGGAATTTTCGATAAAATTAAATTCAAAAAAAACAAAGACGGTAAGACTGTTAAAAAAACAGAGAAGGCTGTTGTTTCTGATTCTGCAAAAAAAGAAGAAAAAGAAAAAGAGGTTGCAAAGGCGGTTGATGTGGTGAAAAAAACAGAAGGTAAAACAGAAGGTAAAAAGGTTGCAAAGGCAAAGTTGAGAAAGAAGGTTGTTTCTGGAGCAAGAAATGTTGTAATCAATCCTTTAATTACTGAAAAAAGTGCACGTCTTGCATCAGAAGATAAGTATGTGTTTGCAGTTGATCCACGATCAAATCAGATTGAGATCAAAAGTGCAATTAGTAATATGTACGGAATAATGCCCGTAAGTGTAAATGTACTAAATGTAAAAGGTAAAAAGGTGCGTTTTGGAAGAAGAAAAGGAAAGAGAAAGGATTGGAAGAAAGCAATTGTTACATTGCCAAAGGGTAAAAAAATTGATGTTTACGAAGGAGTATAAAATATGCCAGTAAAGAGATACAAACCAACAACACCAGGAAGACGCATTTCAAGCGTTGACACTTTTGAGGATGTTACAACTAGTAAGCCTGAAAAAAAGTTGACGATTAAGAAAAAACGTAATGCTGGTCGAACAAGAGGTAAAATAACTGTTCGTCACAGAGGTGGTGGTGCAAAACAAAGAATCCGTTTAATAGATTTTAAGCGAGAAAAGTTTGAAGTACCAGCCAAAGTTGCTTCAATCGAGTATGATCCAAACAGAGGAGCTCGTATTGCATTATTGTTTTATGCTGATGGAGAAAAGAGGTATATGGTTGCTCCAGTAGGTTTAAAAGTTGGCGATGAAGTAACTTCATCAAAGGGAAAAGGTGAGATCCAGACTGGTAACAGAATGCAACTACAGTATATGCCGATCGCAATACATGTTTACAACATAGAGTTATTGCCAGGCAAAGGTGGTCAGTTAGTAAGAGGCGCAGGTGCTTCAGCACAGCTAATGGCTGTAGAAGGTGCACATGCAACAATAAAATTACCATCAGGTGAGGTAAGAATGGTCCTAAAGACATGTATGGCAACAATTGGCCAGGCATCAAATCCAGATAGACGATTAATTCGTTGGGGTAAAGCTGGTAGAATGAGGCATCGTGGAATTAGGCCAACGGTTCGTGGAAAAGCCATGAATCCATGTGATCACCCTCATGGTGGTGGAGAGGGTGCAAGTCCAATTGGACTTAAGCGTCCAAAGACTCCTACTGGTAAAGCAGCACTTGGTGTGAAGACTCGTAGGAAGAGAGCGTCAGATAAACTTATAATTAAGCGTAGGAAGAAAGGCCGATTTGTCGGCGGAAAATAGTATATGCCTAGAAGTCTAAAAAAAGGACCTTATGTACACCCAAAGCTTCTTAAAAAACTTTCAAAGTTGAAGCAAGGTGATCAGACTCCAATTAAAACTTGGGCTCGTGCATCAACCATCACACCTGAGATGGTAGGGTTTACGTTTGCTGTTCATAACGGCAGGGACTTTATAAAAGTTCGTGTTGTTGAGAATATGGTAGGTCATAAATTAGGTGAATTCTCTCCTACACGTAAATTTATACGTCACGGTGGTAAGCTCCAAAAGGTAAGTAAATAATATATGGAAGTAAAAGCTAAAGCACGATATATCCGTATGTCGCCACGAAAAGTTCGTTTGGTACTAGATGTTGTACGTAACATGGCTGTTGATAAGGCCAGGGTACAGTTGAAGTTCATGAATAAGCGAGCAGCAAGGCCTGTGTTGAAACTTCTTGAATCTGCAATTGCAAATGCAGAGCATAACTTTAAATTAAACAGAGACAACTTGTTTATAAAAGAAATTTATGCTGATCAAGGACCAACACTGCACAGATTCCGAGCGCGTGCGTTCGGTCGGGCTTCAGCTATCCGAAAAAGATCTTCACATATATCAATTGTTATTGCTGACAGGAACAAAGAAGTAAAAGTTGATAAGGAAGAAAAGATTACTGAAAAAGAAAAACCAGTATCAACAAAAAAGGTTGAAAAAACATCTAAAAAAGAACAAAAGGTAAATAAATAATATGGGTCAAAAAGTGCATCCAAAAATTTTTAGAATAGGAATCACAAGGACTTGGGATGGTTTGTGGTTTGCAAATAAAAAGAACTACAAAAAATTTCTTGAGGAAGATGTCAAGATTCGTATTCTTCTAAAAAAAGAATTAAAAGATGCTTTGGTTGATCGCATAGAGATTGAGCGCTCACGTGAAGAGGTTAAAATAACAATTCATTCTGCAAAACCCGGCGTGATTATTGGAAGAGCTGGTGCTGGGATTGAGGCGTTAAATAAAAAATTAAAGAAGAATTTTTACAGAGGAAGACGTGTAAAATTAAGTATAAACGTAAAAGAAGTTTCACAACCATCATTGTCAGCAAACGTAATTGGTCAGCAGATTGCTGCAGATCTTGAAAGACGCATGCCTTTTAGAAGGATTATGAAAGGTGCGATTGAAAGAGTAATGAAAGCAAATGCACTGGGAGTAAAGGTTTCTATAGGTGGTCGTTTAAACGGGGCTGATATTGCCAGAGTCGAGGTTTTATCAAAAGGTAAAATTCCATTGCATACATTACGTGCTGACATAGATTATGCTTCTGTAAGAGCAGGTACTATCTATGGTGCATTGGGAATAAAAGTTTGGATTAATCGCGGAGAAGTATTCGAAGGAAAAAAGTAATATGTTGATTCCAAAAAAAGTAAAACATAGAAAATGGCATAAGGGTCGTGGTCGCAATAAACGTATTGCTTCAAGAAAAACTGATTTAGCATTTGGAACCATCGGGCTAAAGGCTACAACAGGTGCATGGGTTACATCACGACAAATTGAGTCTGCGCGTAGAGCAATGACAAGGGCTGTAAAACGTGGTGGTAAAATCTGGATCAGAATTTTCCCCAATAAACCAGTTACTTCAAAAGGTTCTGAAATGCCTATGGGAAAAGGTAAAGGTGCAGTTGATCACTATGTGTCTGTGGTAAGACCAGGAACAATCATGTTTGAGATGGCCGGAGTGGATGATGAATTAGCAAGAAGCGCACTCGCTTTAGCTGCATACAAGCTTCCTGTAAAGACAAAAATTGTTACTAAAGGTTTATAAGTATATGGATGCAAAAACAATACGCTCAAAAACAGATAAAGGTTTAGTAAAAGAGCTAGAGGATGCGCAGGCGCACCTAAAAGAATTAAAATTCAGAGTCTCTGCAAATCAGCTGAAAAATGTAAGAGATATCAGAAAGACTAAAAATATAATAGCTAGAATTAAAACAATTCTTAAAGAAAAGAAAGCTGAAGAACAGAATAAAAAATAATGTTTATGTCAGAAACAACACAGAGTAAAAATAAAAGAAAATTTACAGGCACAGTCGTTTCATCCAATATGGATAAGACGATAGTGGTTCGTGTTGATAGGACAATGGTGCACCCTAAATACCAAAAAAGGTACGTGCGTAGTAAAAAGTATCAAGTTCATGATGCTTTAAATACTCACAAAGCTGGTGATACTGTTACATTTATGGAGTGTCGTCCTATGTCTAAAAATAAACGTTGGAGATTAGCGAAATAATCATATGGTTCAAGATGAGTCAATGCTAAAAGTTGCAGATAATTCAGGCGCGAAGAGACTAAAAGTCATTCGTGTTCTTGGTGGTTTTAAAAAAAGATATGCCAGGATTGGTGAAATTGTAACTGCAACAGTAAAAGAAGCGGTTCCACACGCAAACGTAAAAAAGAGTGATATTGTTACTGCTGTTATTGTGCGTTCTAGAAAAGAGATAAGAAGAAAGAACGGAACTTATATAAGATTTGATGAGAACGCAGCTGTAATAGTTGATAAGAAAACAAAAGAACCAAAAGGTACACGTATCTTTGGTCCCGTTGCCCGTGAATTACGTGAGGCTGGATATAATAAGATTATTTCATTAGCCCCTGAGGTTTTATAAATATATGAAGATCAAAACAGGTGATAAAGTAAAAGTGCTCGCTGGAAAAGATCGGGGCAAAGAAGGAAAGATCTTACAGGTATTTCCTAAGATTAGTCGTGTTGTTGTTGATGGTATCAACATGATGACACGTCATCTTAGAGGTGGAGGAGATAGACCCGGACAAAAGATTCAATTTCCAGGAACAATGCATGTATCTAATGTACAGTTGATTTCTGCAAAGAGCGGCAAGAAAGGACGTGTTGGATACAAGTTTATTGAAAAAGATGGACAAAAAACCAAGATAAGAGTAATTCGTAAGGGTGGTTCTGCAGAAGATGCAGAATAAAATATATGTTGAAGGAATTATACAAAAAGGAAATTATACCAAAATTACAGGAAGAGTTTGGTTATAAAAATATAATGGCTGTACCTACAATAAAAACAGTAACTCTTAATGTTGGTTTAGGAAAAGGTCTTAAAGATGCACAGTATTTGGATACAATCGAGAAAACACTTACTAAGATTTCAGGACAAAAACCAATTCATACAAAGGCACGTAAATCTATTGCTGGATTTAAAATCAGAGAAGGTGCTGTGATTGGTATGAAGGTTACAATGCGCGGTAATAGAATGTGGGAATTTTTAGATAAGCTTTTCAATGTTTCATTAGCACGTGTAAGAGATTTCCGTGGGTTATCACCAAAAGCATTTGATGGACAGGGTAATTATTCAATGGGATTTAAAGAGCATACAGCTTTCCCGGAGATTAGCCCTGATGAGATTGACAGAATTCATGGACTACAGGTGACCATAAGTACAAATGCAGAGACAGATAAAGAAGCGGAGTCATTGCTAAGACATGCTGGTCTACCCCTAAAAAAGAAATAATTAATTGTACAAATTTCAATATTTAATAAGTATGGCAACAGAGAATCAAATTGCTAAATCAAAAAAGAAACCAAAATTCTCAACACGTTCTGTGAATAGGTGTTGGCGTTGTGGTAGAAACAGAAGTTTCATGAGAGATTTCGATTTATGTCGTATTTGTTTCAGAGAGCTTGCTAATAATGGAGAAATTCCAGGTGTGAAAAAATCTAGTTGGTAAAATTATGATAACTGATCCTATTTCAGACATGTTAACACGTATACGAAATGCTCAACTTGTTAAAAAACAAGATGTTGTTTTGCCGTATTCAAATATAAAATTTCATATTGCTAAAATTCTTGAAAAAGAAAGCTATGTGTCAAAAGTTGAACATGTTACAGAACAAAAATTTCCAAAAATCAAAATCGAATTAAAGTATAAGGGTGTAAAACCTGCAATTCAAGTTATAAAACGAGTGAGTAAACCTGGTTGTAGAATTTATGCTAAATCAGATTCTTTACCAAATGTACTTTCAGGCTTAGGTGTGGCAATCATATCAACACCTAATGGACTCATGACTAATAAAGAGGCGCGAGCACGCCATCTCGGGGGAGAGGTTATCTGCGAAATATCATAATATGTCACGTGTAGGAAAAAAAATAATTGAAATCCCTTCTGGTGTTGAAGTAAAGATAGATGGAAATCATATCCTTGTTAAAGGACCAAAAGGTGAACTGGATAGGGTTGTAAACTCCGTTGTTACTTTAAAGCTGGATGATGCAGATGGTGTAAAGCAAGTTTCCGCATCTGTGGTTAATGAAGAAAACCATAAAGAAAGAGCTCAATGGGGCACAGCAAGAGCACTTATTTCCAACATGGTGATAGGTGTAACAGATGGTTTTACAAAAGAGCTAGAAGTTAATGGTGTTGGGTATAAGGTTAACATGCAAGGCAATACAGTTGTATTAAATGTAGGTTACTCACACGAAGTTAGGTATGAATTACCAGAAGGAATTGAGGGTGTTGTAGAAGGAAATAAAATTACCATAAAAGGCAGGGATAAACAGGTTGTTGGCGAAGTTGCTGCTAATATTAGAAAAGTTAGAAAGCCAGAACCTTATAAAGGTAAAGGAATTAAGTATGTAGATGAGATAATTCGTCGAAAGGCCGGAAAAGCACAAAAAACCGGTGAATAATATATGGAAAATAAAACCAAGATCAAACACATAAAAATGAAACGAAGGTCACATAGAACTAGGGCTAAAATTAAGGGCACCTCAGACAGACCTCGTTTGACCGTAAAAAGAAGTTTGAAGCATATTTATGCTCAAATTATCAATGATGCAACAGGTAAGACTCTTGCAGCAGTTTCTGATGCGGATATTAAGGAAAAGAAAAAACCAGTAGAGCTAGCTAAAGAGGTTGGTTTACTTCTTGGGAGTAAGGCTGAAAAAGTTGGTGTCAAAGAAGTGGTGTTTGACAGGGGTTCATATAAATATCATGGGCGCGTCGCGTCTTTAGCAGACGGTGCACGTGAAGCCGGACTGAAATTTTAATGTTATTACTGCAGAAAAAAATACAAAACAAACAACAAATAATCGTCCAGGTACAAGTGGTAAATTTGTGCCAAAAAAAGATGGTAAACCAGGAAACAACAAAAGACGTGGTCGCGGAAGAGGACGTGGTCCAAAGCGTGAAGTAAAAGAGTTTGAGCAAAAGATTCTTGATCTGTCTCGTGTGACTCGTGTTACAGCTGGTGGTAAGCGTATGTCATTTAGGTGCGCGCTTGTTATTGGTGATAAAAAAGGGCGTGTTGGTTTGGGTGTTGCAAAAGGTGCTGATGTACAGATTGCAATAGAAAAAGCATACAAGCAAGCAAAGAAAAAGGTTGTTACTGTGCCAATTTACAATGAGACAATTCCTCATAGTGTATTAATGAAATATTGCTCAGCATTGGTGTTATTAAAACCAGCTCCAAAAGGAACCGGTTTAAAATCAGGTGGTGCAATGAGAATGATTCTAGAGTTTGCTGGTGTACCAAATGCTGTTAGTAAGATATTAAACTCAAACAATAAAATAAACCTAGCAAGAGCAACAATAGAAGCAATAAAAGAATTAAGAACCATTGATACGTCCAAAACTGATAAAGGTTCAAAAAAGAAAGTTATTAAAAAAGCAGTCGAGACAAAAAATGAAGAGCAGGTTGTATCAGAAGAAAAGACTGAAACTAAAAAAGCAACAAAAAAGGTAGCTGAATAAAAATATGCCATTGACACTTCATAATCTTAAACCAAAAAAAGGATCAAGAAAGACCAAGAAAAGAGTTGGTCGTGGTTTGGGTTCAACAGGACGATACTCAGGCCGAGGTATTAAGGGTCAGAGGTCACGTTCAGGTGGAAAATCTGGATTACAACTTAGGGGGTTACGTGGAATAATGCTTTCAACTCCAAAGAAAAAAGGGTTTAACAGCAATCGTCCAAAGCCGGTCGTTTTAAATCTGTCAGATTTAAACAAAGTTTTTAAAGACGGTTCAAAAGTAACACCAAAGATTCTTCAAACAAGGAAACTGATCGATAAAATTTCAAACGGTGTTAAGATTTTAGGAAACGGTTCAATAGCAATAAAAATAACATTATCAGGCTGTACAGTTTCAATGGCAGCTAAACAAAAAATAGAAACAGCTGGAGGAACTGTAATTGTCGACAAAAAATAAATTATGCAAACTCTATTAAAGATTTGGAAAACAAAAGATGTTCGAAACAGTGTTTTGTTTGTCATCTACATGCTGATTTTGTTTAGAGTTACAGCCCATATTCCAGTTCCAGGTGTAGACACATCAGTTCTGAAAGATATTTTCTCTGGAAATCAATTATATGGATTGATGAACATATTTTCAGGAGGTACTCTAGAGAATTTTTCAGTTATGGCAATGGGTGTTATGCCGTATATTACGGCATCAATTATTTTCCAATTATTAGGAATGATTGTTCCAACAATTGAGGAAATGCAAAAAGAAGAGCAGGGTAGGCAAAAGATTAACCAATGGACACGTCTTATGACAATTCCATTGTCTGCAATTCAGGCGTATGGTTTAATATTGCTATTATCTCAAAGTGGACAGTTTTTTACAGACACATCACAAGCAACAGTGCTATTCGCCATACTGTGTATGACGACTGGTACAATTTTCTTGATGTGGATCGGTGAATTGATAACTGAAAAGAACATAGGTAACGGTATTTCCATACTAATTTTAGCTGGTATTATCGCAGGTTTACCTACATTTATAAGTCAGTCCTTGTCTGTATATGATAGAAGTCAGTTGGTAACAATGATTGTTTTTATAGCAATGGTAATTGTAACAGTTGTAAGTATTGTGATGATGAATGAGGCTCAGAGAAATATACCAGTACAGTATGCACGACACGTACGAGGGTCAAAAAATTCAGGTGCAGTTACATCACACATTCCATTACGGTTAAATATGGGTGGTGTGATTCCAATAATTTTTGCTATTTCAATCATTTTATTTCCTACTGTAATTGCACAATTCTTTATAGGTGCAAAAACAGAAATGCTGAGAAATATTGCAACAAGCACTCTAGCACTATTTCAGAACCAGTTGTTTTATGGAATTTCATTCTTTGTGCTAGTATTCGCTTTCGCTTACTTTTACACTGCGGTTATTTTCCATCCAGATCAGGTTGCTGAAAATATACAAAAGCAAGGTGGGTTTATTCCAGGCATAAGACCAGGGAAACAGACAGCAGATTATCTCGGATGGGTAACAAATAGAATATTGTTATTAGGAGCATCATTTTTAGGTCTTGTAGCAATATTACCGTTAATAGTTCAGGTGTTTACAGGCAATGCCAATTTGGTTATTGGTGGTACATCAATACTAATTATTGTAGCTGTAATGATAGATTCTATTAAGCAAGTTGAAGCACAACTTACAATGAGAGAGTACGAAATGTAATAGTATAAACAGGGCTCCGGCCCTGTTTTTTGATTACTCGACTTAATTTACTACTTTGTTATACTGTTTTCTGTATGAGCAACGAATCAAGAAAAATAATATTAATGGGTCCACAAGGAAGCGGTAAAGGCACTCAAGCAAAATTAATATCAGACAAACTTGGTATACCAGATTTTGCAATGGGGCAGTTAATAAGAGATGAAGTATCTAATAAAACTGAGTTTGGAAAAAAATTAAATGAAATTATAATAAAGGGAGAGTTGGTTTCAGATGTAGATGCTGCAAATTTATTAAAATTACGCCTACAAAGCAAAGATACAGAAAATGGCTATGTACTTGATGGCTATCCAAGAAATATGGATCAGTACAATGCATTTAATTTTGATAAACCAACGCATGTGATTTTAATTGACATACAAATTGAAGAATCTTTGCGTAGATTAGGTTCAAGGGTTACGTGTGATGTTTGTGGTCAGATAGATAGTCTTAAAAATGGTATTAATATAGGTGACAGTTGTGTGTGTGGAGGAATTTGGGTGCAAAGAGCAGATGATAAAAAAGAAGCTATCGAGCGAAGATTGGATATTTATAAAAAAGATACAGCACCTGTAATTAACAAGTATGAAGAGCAAGGTGCGGTGTATAAAGTGGATGGATCAGGAAGTGTAGATAAGGTACATGATTTAATAATGAAAATAATTACATAATATGGCATTCACAAAAACAGAGGATGAAATTCAAAAAATGCGTGAGGGCGGTGCTTTACTTTCCAGTGCATTAAAAGCAGCTGTAGATGCAGTGAGACCAGGTATAAAAATAAATGAACTAGATAAAATAGGTGAAGAAGTGATTCTGGCTGGTGGAGGAAAACCTTCTTTTAAAGGATATAAAACAAGACCAACAGACACGCCATTTCCAAGTACAATATGTATTTCTATAAACAGTGAGGTTGTTCATGGGTGTGGAGATAGGGAAGTTGTATTACAAGAAGGTGATGTTGTTGGTCTAGATATAGGTTGCTGGTATAAGGGGTTGTGTACAGACATGGCTGTAACAGTTCCTGTAGGTGAAATATCAGACGATGTAAAAAAACTACTACAGGTTACAAAGGAGTCTATGTATAAGGGGGTTGAGAACGCAAAAGTTGGAAACAATGTTAAAGATATTAGCCAGGCAATAGAAGATCATATTACTCCACATGAATACGGTATTGTACGTGCACTTGTGGGTCATGGTGTTGGTCATGAAGTTCATGAGGCACCTCATGTTCCAAATTTTGTTTCAAAGATGTATAACAAAATTAAGTTGGTTGATGGTATGTGTATAGCAATAGAGCCAATGGTTGGACTTGGTGGTTCACACGAGATTGAGACAGCAGATGATGGTTGGGCAATTTTAATGAAAGATGGTTCAATAAGTGGCCATTTTGAGGTGACAATTGCTATTACAAATAATGGAACAGAAATTTTAACACCGCTACCTGTTTAGTATGAGAATATTAGGAATTGATTATGGAGATAAAAAAATTGGATTAGCTTTCGGTGATAGTAGTATTGCTGTTGCGGTACCTCTTGATGTTGTGCCAAACATGGGAGATGAAACAATTAGAGTGTTTACTGAAAAAGTAAAAGAAGATGATATTGATGTAATAGTTGTCGGTACTCCACTTGCAACAGGCGACCATCATAATTCTGATCAGCTTAAGAAGACAAGAGATTTTATAGAAAAATTAAAAGTAGCAATAAATATTCCAGTAATAGAAGAAGATGAGGCATATACAACAGCAGAAAGCTTAAGGCTACAAAAAGAAGAAGGTGCTCAGGCACAAGAAGATGCGCTGGCAGCAATGTTGATAATACGTTCTTACATGGGAAGAAACTAAAAACATGTCACTTATATATCAGACAAAAGGAATTGTATTATCATCACGTGAGTTTCGTGAGTCAGATCGTTGGTACAAAGTGTATACACAAGATGGTGGAAAAGTAGAATTTTTAGCGCGTGGTGGCAGCAAATCTCTTGCAAAGCTGACTCCGCATTTAGAGATGGTTGCAGAGTCTGATTTTATGTTAGTTCAAGGCAGGCATTATAAAATACTAGCCGGTGTTGAGCGAAGAAGGTCTTTTGCAAACATATACGACAATTTATTTAAAATGACATTAGCCAAGAACGCACTTCATCTTGTAGATATTGGTACGTGTGCTGACGAAGATGATTCAGCTGTGTATGAGTTGCTAAAAAACTGGCTAAATTTTATTAATGAAACAAATGAGTTTAGTAGAGGAAGAGCAAGTTTTTTATTAGGTTCATTTGCATGGAATTTAATGGCAATAACAGGGTATCTTCCAGAATTACACCGATGTCTGTCGTGTAGAGATGCTATCCAGGGGGGTATGTATAAATGGCACGGTTTACGTGGAGGGGTGGTTTGTGAAAGATGTATAGACAAAAATACTGAACATTGGTTTGCGTCACGTCAAATATCAGATCAGACAATAAAGTTAATAAGGTTTTCTTTGCAAGAATCATTTATAAATCAATTAAATCCTCACATAAGCGGACAGTTGTTGGATGATTTTCATGAAGTCACAGAGTCGTTTATTGTGTCTCATTTCCCAACGATTCCAGCAAATTCAATCCGAGCAAGTTGCTCATTAATATAAGGTTGAAAGTATTCAGATTATTGTCTAAACTAGAATGTGTTATAGAAAAAATTATGATTGAAACTACAATTTCTGACATATCAGAACATATAGGTGAGCAAGTAAAACTAAGTGGATGGGCGTATAATTTTCGTTCTAGTGGCAAAATATTCTTTCTACAGTTAAGGGACGGTACGGGTCGTATACAGGCTGTATATGTAAAAAATGACTTAACAGATGAACAGTGGGATAGATTACAAGACATAAACATAGAATCATCTATACGTGTTATTGGTACTGTAAAACAGGACGATCGATCACCAACCGGATTTGAGTTGGGTGGTATGGACATAGAAATAATAAATCTTTCAAAAGATGATTATCCTATTAGCAAAAAAGAACATGGACCAGATTTCTTGCTAGATAACAGGCATCTTTGGTTAAGATCAAATAAACAGTGGGCGATCCAAAAAATTAGAAATACAATCATTCAGTCTACATACGAGTACATGAATGATAATGGTTTTATAAAATTTGATTCTCCTATTTTAACACCGAGCGCTTGTGAGGGAACAACAGAATTATTTGAAGTAGAATATTTCGATAGTGGAAATGCTTATTTGTCGCAGTCAGGACAGCTTTATTTAGAGGCGGGTATAATGAGCTTAAGAAGATGTTTTGATTTTGGTCCAGTATTTCGAGCTGAGAAATCTAAAACAAGAAGGCACTTAACTGAGTTTTGGATGATGGATGCAGAAGCTGCTTTTGTTGGTCATGATGAAAACATAAAAATTCAAGAAGAACTAATTATAAAAATAGTTAAAGATGTTTTAGAAAAAAATTCAGATGAATTAAAGGCTCTAGAACGAGATGTTGAACCATTGAAAAAAGTTAAAGCACCATTTATAAGATTGACTTATAAAGATGCAATTACAAAATTACAAGAATTGGGCAGTGACATTGGTGACTCTGATGATCTGGGTGCAGATGATGAGACAATGCTTACAAAAGAGTATGAGAAACCAATCTTCATAGAGCGGTATCCTGCAGAAGTAAAAGCCTTTTACATGAAACGTGATCCAGAAAATCCAGCACTAGTATTGAATAACGACTTATTAGCACCAGAGGGTTATGGTGAAATCATAGGTGGATCAGAAAGGGAAGACAACTATGATGAATTGTTAGAGCGCATAAAAGAAGACGGCTTGCCACTCGAAGAGTTTCAATGGTATCTAGATTTAAGACGTTATGGATCAGTTCAGCATTCAGGTTTTGGTTACGGTCTTGAGCGTATAGTAACTTGGATATGTGGCATACATCACCTAAGAGAAACAATTCCTTTCCCAAGAATGATTAATAGAAAAACACCATAAATATGAAACGTACATGGATTAAAAATACAACTGATAAAATAGGCGAAACTATTAGAATAAACGGCTGGGTTAATACCATACGAGAAATGGGAGATAATTTGTTGTTTATTGATTTACGTGATGGAACAGGATTGGTTCAGCTTGTTTGTTATAAACCAGACATGGATGAGGCAACAATTGAAATTGTGCATTCATTAAAATCAGAATTTGTTTTAGAGGCAATAGGTGAAGTAAAGAAGCGTGGCGAAAAACAGATTAACACTGATTTGGAAACAGGCACTATCGAGGTTGGTGTAACATCAATTAAAATTTTAAATAAATCTAAGACACCTCCATTTGAAATAGATAAGGACACATCGTCTGTAAATGAGGAGCTAAGAATGAAATATAGATATCTAGATCTTAGGACAAAAAGAATGCAGAGAAATATAAGAACAAGAGATAGTATCATAACTTTTTTGCGTGGGTATATGCATGAGAATGATTTTGTTGAAATAGAGACACCTATTTTAATGAAGGGTACGCCAGAAGGTGCTAGGGAATTTATGGTTCCAGCAAGGCTACATCCCGGAAAATTTTATGTACTTCCACAATCACCACAGCAATTTAAACAATTAGCAATGGTTGCTGGTTTTGAAAGATACTTTCAATTAGCACGTTGTTTTAGAGATGAGGATCAGAGAGGTGACAGACAGCCAGAGTTTACGCAGCTTGATTTTGAAATGTCATTTGTAACACGTAATGAAGTGCTGGACTATACAGAAAAAATGTTTATTGCAATGATTGAAAAATTATTTCCTGAGAAAAAAATCACATCAAAACCTTTTCCACGTTTAACTCATGCTGAATCAATTAAAAAATATGGTACAGACAAACCAGACTTAAGGGAGAATAAAGATGATCCAAATGAATTGGCTTTTGGTTGGGTGGTAGACTTTCCAATGTTTGAAACATTAGAAGATGGGACAATTCAGTCAATGCATCATCCGTTCTGTGCAATTCATCCTGAAGATATTCAAAAATTAGATTCAGACCCAATGAGTGTTAGAGCAGATGCATATGATTTATTTCTAAACGGGTATGAGTTATCAAGTGGTAGTATAAGAATTCACGAAAGAGAAATGCAGAAAAAGATTTTTGATATTTTGGGTATATCACCTAAGGAACAAGAAGAGAAATTTGGACATATGCTTGAGGCGTTTTAGTTCGGTGCGCCACCACATGGTGGATTTGCTCCGGGCATTGATCGAATAGTAATGTTAATGGTAAACGAACCAAATATAAGAGAAGTTATACCATTTGCTAAAACTGGTGATGCTAGGGACCCAATGATGGGCGCACCTTCAGTGCTTGAGGATAAGAGATTGTCAGAAGTTCATATACAAAAAATTAATAAAAAAAGCTAATATTAGCTAAAAAAACCAGATTATATTTATGGTTTTTTTATTTTGATCAAAGCGTAAATTTAGGTTAAAATAACATGGATATGTCTTTTGAAGTGAAACTAAATCAATACGCAGGACCTTTACAAGTCCTACTTGAATTAATAGAAAAAGATGAGTTACCAATCACAGAGGTGTCACTTGCAGAAGTGACAGATGATTATATTCGCCATGTAAATAAACATCAACCAGATTCAGATGAATTGGCTGATTTTATTGTAATAGCATCGAGATTACTTTTAATTAAATCACGCGCCATCCTACCATCAGTTGAAGAGGAAGAAGTACCTGAATCAACATTGGCACTTCAGCTGCGTTTGTATAAATTATTTGTTGATGCATCAAACAATTTAAGCGCACTTCATCAGAGTGACAATGAATCATTTTCACGCTTAAAATCAGATGTGATTAAAAAACCAAATTTTAATTTTCCAGAAGGTCTTACTGTAGATTCATTAGAGAAAAGTTTTATCATTTTATTAAAAAGACTGGAGCCATATTTTAGTTTAAAAAGAGTGGCATTAGAAAGAATTGCAACAGTTCAAGAAAGAATGAAGGAAATACACGATTCAATTTTAGACAGATCCAGACTAACCTTTAAATACATGATTACAAAGAGTCGTTCCAAAGTTGATATAGTTGTAAGTTTTTTAGCACTTCTTGAGTTGGTAAAACAAAATATTATCCATACAGTTCAATCAGACACATTTTCAGACATAGAAATAAAACGTATAGATTAATTATGATCGTAACAAAACTAGAAGCAATTTTATTTGCAATAGCAAAACCCATATCAATAAAAAAATTATCTAAGCAACTAGATGTTTCACAAGAGATTATTATTCAATCAATAGAAGATGTGAAGATAAGATTTAATACACCAGAATCAGGAATACATTTAATCGAACAAGATGGTGATATTCAATTTACAACAAATCCAGTGTCATCTAAGGATGTTGCATTATTTTTAAAGCAGGCAGAAAGTGGTCCGCTAACCAGACCTTCGTTGGAGGCGCTTACAGTCATTGCATATAGAGGTCCAATAACAAAACCAGAAATTGAACAAATCAGAGGAATAAACTGCAGTCTTATAATCAGAAATTTATTAATACGAGGTCTGATTGATGAAAAAGAGGACAGGGAACGACTTCAGCCAGTTTACAGTTTATCTATGAAATTTATAAAAACATTGGGAATAAACAAAATAAGTGATTTACCAGAGTATGAGTCATTTAATAGTAATGAGCAGATTGATAATTTAATAGAGCAGACAAATACAGAAGACGCATGATTATAAAATTATTAACACAAGCAGTAATTGCCACAACGCTACTTAATTTATTTCCAGTTGATGCAAAAGACTTGGAACAATTAGTACAAAATGGTGAGAACATAGAGGTATCAACATACACAGCCTTTGATTTTAAGGATGCCAATTCTTTAAGTTCAAATATAGTAGAAACAGCGCCTGTAAAAGTAAAAAAGAACAGCATGGGGGTTGTAACAAGTGCTGTTAGTGCGGTTGTTGTTGATCAGAAAACAAATACTATATTATTTAAAAAAAATATAGATGCACCACGTTCAATTGGTAGTATCACAAAACTAATGACAGCACATGTATTTTTAAAAACGCAGCCAGATTTAGAAAAAACAATAAAATTAATTTATAAGGATTTACAGTTTGGGGGAACACAGCATTTATCTATGGAGGATGAATATAAAATTAAGGATATCTTAATGGCTAGTTTAATAAGTTCTGATAATACAGCAACTCAAGCCCTTGTGCGTCTTTCTAATTTGAATCAAGGTGATTTTATTGCAGCAATGAATGAAGAAGCTGCAAATATGGGTATGCAGAGAACGACTTTTGTTGATGCAACTGGTCTTTCATCAAAAAACCAATCTGTAGTTACAGATATTGTTAAGATGCTAAATGCAATAAGTAAAAATGAAATCATTACAAATGCAACACAAAAAAGTAATACGATAATATATGGTTTATCTGGTGATTCATTCAATTTAAAAAATACAAATGAGTTATTAACTACTTTTATAAATTCAGATCCGTATCAAATAGAGCTTGCAAAAACAGGTTTTCTACCAGAGGCTGGTTATTGTTTAGGCTCAGTTTTTTCAAATAAAAATAAGGATAGAATACTTATTGTAGTTTTAGGATCAGATTCTAAAGATGGACGTTTTCAAGATGTGAAATCCTTAGCTGTTTGGTCATATAATACTTATAGTTGGAATTAAATGACTGATATAATAGTAAACATTTTTAGTAAGTTGAGTTTAGAGGTGGCAACAGTATTGCTGGCAACTTTACCATTTACAGAATTGAGAGCTTCTATACCTGTGGCGATTACTGTGTTTGGATTTAGTGCTATTAAGGCAACATTACTTTCATTTATTGGAAATATAATACCAATATTTTTGATATTACTATTTTTACCATCTATAGTAAGATTTGCCGAAAAGAATTCACAATTACTAAAAGTATTTTTAGATAAATACTTTAGGACTCTTGAAAAAAAATATAAATACAAATATGAAAAGTATGGATCTGTAATTTTATTTGCATTTGTGGCAGTTCCTCTTCCAGGGTCAGGGGCATGGACCGCATCTATATTGGCTGTTTTATTTAAAATAAGACCAAAATATAGTATACCAAGCATAATTGCTGGATTATTTATTTCAGCAATATTGGTTTTATATATAACTAGGGGTGGAATAGTATTGTTTACGTAGTATGTTAATAGCTATAGATGCAACTACAATTTGTGATAATGATGGCGGTGTTGGTGCAGGAATCGAACATTATACATGGTCAATAGTATTTAATCTTATCAGGTTAAATACTTCACATAAATTTTTAATTATTATTCCAAAAGAATTTTCAGTAATCAGACGCAATCAACTAATGGAAGGCGTTGATAGGGTGGAGTGTATGGAAATACTTGGACCAAAAATAAAGTTTTTAAGTAGGCATGTTGTTTTACCTTTAATCTTCTTGTTTAAAAAGGTAGATGTATTATTTTCACCATTTGGGCAAATACCATTATTCTTTAGGGGTAAAAGCATAATAACAATTCATGATGTAATGATATATACAAATCCAGAATGGTTTAATGAAGAGCAAAAAAAAGAATTTTCAACAAGAATCGTTGTACCAAATTCAATTGAAAAAGCAGATAATATTATTTGTGTTTCAAATGCAACAAAGATTGCATTAAATAACTTATTTCCAATAACAATAGAAAAGTCTGTGGTTGTCTATGAAGGAGTGAGTGTTCCTTATGCTGAAGAGGTGAATATTGTAAATGACAGATTTCCTTTTGATAAAGATTATGTTTTATTTTTGGGAACAGTAGAACCAAGGAAGAATTTAGTGAATGCATTTAAAGCGTTTAATAAATTTTTAGAGGATCACATCGAGCAAGTTGATAATGTTAGATTTATTGTTGCAGGAAGACGTGGTTGGAAAACAGAGGAAGTAGATAATATGCTAATGAAAGTTAATAAAAAATGGTCACATATTGAGCCAAATGGTGTGATTCAGTTTTTAGGTGCTGTTACAGAAGAAGAAAAGTGGATTTTATTGAGACGTGCATCAGTTTTAATTTTTACTTCATTTGGCGAAGGGTTTGGGCTACCTATTTTAGAGGCTATGAGTGTTGGTGTGCCCGTAATAAGTAGCAGGGAGGGGTCGCTTGAAGAGATAGGTGGCGATGTTCCAATATATACGGATCCAGAAGATTTGGAGGCAATGTCCTTTGCAATTGCACAGTGCTTACTTTTACCAGAAGGTGTAGTTAATTTAAGGAATGATGGGTACAGACATGTAGAAAAATATAATTGGAAGGATACAGCAAAAAAGACACTTAAAATTATTCAAGAAACAAAAAACTTTCCAGAAGGAAAGTGATTTTATAGCTTTGTTTGTAAATATGCTATGAGAACTATTTGAGCAAGTAATGCATAGTATAATGGGACATCACCCTTTCGTTTTACAAAGAAATCATGGAAAAAAAAGTGCAATTTATTAAACCACTCAAGAAGAGGTGTTTTTGTTATTTCATATACTCCGATTATTAAATCTGGCAGCACACTTCCTACTATACCCCAGCTAAAAGTATTCATTGATGCAATGTCACGAGTATTGGCAAGTATTAATACAAAAAATAACGCAATAATTCCATCTATCACCACATATGCTACTGCACGTTTTCTGTTAACTTTATGTATTTTATAATTATCCGCTAGTCCTGTATCACCATGGGGCACCATATCAATAGCAAAATGCGATATGAACCCTAAAATAAAAGCCCATACAGGATTTCCCACAGCATGGCCTATTACAGCACCTAATGTTGCATGAGTTGTAAGTGTCATAAGTCACGAAGATTATAGCATGTAGGTGCTCTTGTTGCCAGATATAGGCATTTTTGTTAACATTTTATCCGCTAGCAAAAATTAGCCGATGTGGCGGAACTGGTATACGCGCACGACTCAAAATCGTGTGAGGAAACTCATGTGGGTTCGATCCCCACCATCGGCACCAAACTAAAATCCGCAGCTTGCCTGCGGATTTTAGTTTGGTGGGGAGGTTATGCAAGAAGAAATGTATTTATTTGGTTTTTAATTTTTATTTTCGAAATGATTTTAGTCGTGTAATAATTCCAATAATAATACCTAGATATATAAAAATATTTCCAATAGGTATTAATCCAAATGGCTCAATAAGTCTTCCGTCTACAGCAACTTCTGACCCTATGATTTTAAAGGTTATTATGGAGGAGATCCCCAATAATATCAGTGTAATTGATATCCAGTATTTTTTCATAACATAAGTAGAATAATTCTATCACTCTAAACAGCACAACACAAAAACCGCAGACATGCTGCGGCTTTTGTGTTGGTGGCTGGAGTGGGTCTCGAACCCACGACCTCGGGCTTATGAGTCCCGCGCTCTAACCGACTGAGCTACCCAGCCTTTTCTAACAAACGACGAAAGAATAACAAAAATAAGAGAATTTTGCAAGGAGAGCTTTCTCTAAAAGTTTGATGTTTTTTATTTGATTTAAGCTTTTTTTTTGTGCTATATTGGCTTGACAAAATCACAATAATGTGTTAATTTAGCGTCAATCTTGAGTCAAATAGAATTCTAGAATTCTACGCAGATGATTGCGTTTGATGACCCAAGGGTTGTATTACCTGAATCATATTGGGAGTACGACATGCGCTAAGCTGTACTTAGTTAGTCGCGTGCTAAGCCCACTAATTTATTAGTGGGCTTTTTATTTTATTTTTTGTTTTTGTATTTTTCTAATTAAATCGTTTGACATAAACAAGAATATTTATTATTCTTTTGCCGCGGGGTAGAGCAGTCTGGCAGCTCGTTGGGCTCATAACCCAAAGGTCACCGGTTCAAATCCGGTCCCCGCAACCAAAAATGACTCAGATTAAATTCTGGGTCTTTTTTGTATATAATTTTACTTTCATCAAAACAAAAAATCCTATATAATAACCACATATAAGTGGGGTTGTTTTTTATTCCTACCTATTATTTATGGCTCATATTATATCTGTAGTTAACCAAAAGGGAGGAGTTGGTAAAACAACAACAACATTAAATTTAGCGGCGTATCTTGCTCATTTGGGCAAGTTTGTTTTGTTGGTTGATATAGATCCACAAGCAAATGCAACTTCAGGTTTAGGCGTGGATCACAATACATTACCAAGAGGTATTTATGAGGCAATTGTAGGCTCTCATTCTGCAAGAAATTTAATACATGAAACAGAGCATGATGGTTTGAAGATACTTCCTGCAACGCAAGCTTTGGCAGGTGCTTCTGTTGAATTAGTAAATGCTGAAGAACGAGAACATTACTTACGTAAAGCGTTACTCGAAGTAAAAAATGATTACGATTACATTTTAATAGACAACCCACCATCACTAGGCATGCTTACATTAAATGGTTTGGTTGCAGCAGATTCAGTTTTGATACCTGTTCAAGCAGAATACTATGCACTAGAGGGATTAACGCAGCTCTTGAACACAATAAATCTTGTGCGTGATAATTTGAGACCGGATTTAGATATAATGGGAGCAATTATTACAATGTATGATTCACGAACAAAACTTTCAAAAGAAGTACTTGAAGAATTGTATAGATTTTTTCCAGATAAAATTTTTAGATCTGTGATACCTCGCTCTGTGAGACTTGCTGAAGCACCATCGTTTGGAAAAACAATTTTAGGATATGAACCGTCATCAAAGGCGGCAACGGCATATCATAGATTAGCAAAAGAATTTATAATGCGAGATGAAGGTAAACTTTAATATGAGCGCAAGACCAGTACTTGGAAGGGGGTTGGGTGCCTTGATTCCACAAAAAAAATCTTTAACGGAACAAATTATACCTGAAGCAAGACAGGAGATTCTTGATGTTGAGATAAATAAAATTAAAACAAACCCACGACAACCGCGTAAATATTTTTCACCAAGTGATTTAGAGGATCTTATTAATTCCATTCAAGAATATGGAATCCTTCAACCACTGATTGTAACAAAGATAAAAGATGGCTATGAGTTAATTGCAGGTGAACGTAGGTTAAGAGCATCAACTACATTAGGTCTCAATACGGTTCCAGCCATAGTTCGCAATGCCACAGACCAAGAAAAATTAGAATTAGCTTTAATTGAGAATATACAAAGAGCTGATTTAAATGTGATCGAGGAGGCTATAGCGTATAAGGCATTGATGGATGAATTTAATTTATCACAAAATGATGTTGCTAAAAGGGTTGGTAAAAGCAGGCCTGTTGTTGCTAATGCAATAAGGTTACTAGATCTACCAGAAAATATTTTAGATGCATTGATTGATGGTAGGATTTATAAAAGTCACGCTCGTGCACTTCTTGCAGAAACTGATTCAACAAAGCAAGATCAGATGTTTAGAAAAATGTTAAAGGGCGAGATGACTGCAGTAGAAGCTGAATCAAAAGCAACAGGATTAATGCCAAAGCGACAAAAAAAAGGTAAAGATCCAAATATAATTGCACACGAAAAAAGGTTAAGAGAGATATTAGGCACAAAAGTTTCAATTAATGAATCTGCAGGAAAAGGAGCTGTTACATTATATTTTTACTCAAGAGAGGAGTTGATGGATTTGTTAGATGTTATAACAGAATAAAAATAGGGCTCATGGCCCTATTTTTATTTTTTACCTCTTTCTCTTCCTTTAAGAACTTCTGCAAACCAACCTTTAACTGTGTTTTTGGTGGCTTCTTTTATTTTGTTTCTAGCATGTCTAGTTTTAACAAATTTCATCCAATCTGGATTAGGTCCTTTTCTATTTTTATCAGTTAAAATTTCAATAATATCACCAGAATTTAGTACAGTATCTAGATTTTTCATTATGTCATTAATTCTTGCTGACACACATTTATTTCCTACTTCAGAATGAATTGCGTATGCAAAATCTACAGGCGTTGCTCCTTCAGGTAGATCAATTACATCACCCTGTGGGGTAAAAACAAATATACGATCATTAAAGACGTCTATTTTCATGAACTCAAGTTGCTCTAAAAAGTCTTTTTTTGTTTCTAGTTCTTTTTGAATTTGAGCTAGTTCCTCAATCCATCTGGTATTTTTATTATCAAGTGATCCATCTTGTTTGTACCTCCAATGTGCCGCTACTCCATATTCAGCCAATTCATGCATTTCAGTTGTCCTGATTTGAAACTCAACTATCTCGCCATTGTCTGTAAAGACTGTTGTATGAAGCGATTGGTAACCGTTTGGTTTTGGTTGTGCAAGATAATCCTTAATACGACCAGGAACAGGTCTCCATTTTTGGTGTAACATTCCGAGCACTGAATAACATTCCTCTACATCGTTTACAATAATTCTAATGGCAATTAAATCATATATTTTACTCAAGTCACCATGGTATTTGGTCATTTTTTTATAAAGACTATAAAGTCGTTTTACACGTCCGTGCACCTGAACTTCTTTATGTGATGAGTGTAGTAATACTTTTTCTGTTTCATCAATTATTCTACTTACATATGCACCTTTTTCGCGAACTTTAATATCCATGATTGTTTTCATTCTTTCATATTCTTTTGGTTGTAGATATGCAAAAGATTGATCCTCAAGTTCACCTTTAAATTCACTCATACCCAAACGGCTGGCGATGGGCGCAAAAATCTCTAAAGATTCACGTGCAATACGTTCTTGTTTATGTTTAGGTTGGCCGTATAGTGTCTGTAGGTTATGTAGTCGATCTGCAAATTTCATAAAAACTACACGCACATCACTTGCCATGGCTAAAAACATTTTCTGTAAATTTTCTGCATATCTCTCTACTCCACGGTATTTTACAGATTGCTTTAGTTTGGTGACGTTATAAACCAATGACGCAATATCATCACCAAATAATTTTTTTAAATCTTCAATTTCAAAATCTGTATCTTCAACAATATCGTGTAGCAATCCGGCCATAACAACATTTAAATGCAAACCCATATCAGCTAATTTATAAGCTACAGCTACAGGATGCGTTATAAATGGATGACCAGTTAATCTCATCTCACCTTCATGTGCCTTTCTTGCCATTTCATAAGCACTACGTAGTGTTTTTATGTCAGGATTAACATAGTTTCTTTCAACCAAATCCTCTAATTCTTCATATGTATATACAATTGCACTCATACTTATAGTAAGATACAGTTAGATAATATAACTGTAAAGGTTGTTATGGTCATTGACCAGCATATTCATTATGCTAAACTTACAAAGAATTAATAAGACATATGACAAGCAGAGAAAGAGAGTTTCCGCAACATGATTCTGATTCTGAAACTGAACATTGGCATTCACACGAACTACCATCAGAAGGTGATGGGTCAATAGATGTGAAAACGACCAGAATAGAAGTTGAAGAGGAGTACGATTCTGCAGAAGCACTTGCAGAAGCAGAAAGAATTGCTGCAGAGCATGAATCTGATTTGCACGGTGATGTTAGAAGAGTTGTTCATACAAAAAGACCATTAACAAAAACAGAGCAAATTGCTGTAAACGCTACTAAGACAACTGCAGATGCTTCAGCTGCAGGAATTTGGAAATTTACAAGTTGGTTTTCAAAGAAAGCTGTTCATAAAGGCAGTTCAATTTTTACAGCAATTGAAAGATGGAGTGAGAAGGAAATGAAAAAATTTATACCATGGATTGATAAAATTCCATTGATTGGGTTTTTTTATGGAAAGACTGAAAAGAGTTTAGACGAAAAAGACAAAGAAAAGAAAAAGAAAGAAAAGAAGGATAAATCAGAAGGGGATAGAATAAGGGCTTTGCAAAAATCTGGTTTATCAAAAAAACAAGCAGAAGAAATTGTAAGAGGATGGAGTGAAGAAAAAGAAGAAGCAGTAAAAGAGGTTTCAGATAAAAAAGAACAACAAAAAGAGGTTCCTAAAGAAAAAAAATCGGATTAAAGTCCGATTTTATTTTTTCTTTTTATATTTAGCTCTCTTAGGTGCAGCCCGTTTTTTTATTAATATTTCAATCGCCATTTCTTTTGTTATTGTTTCAGGATCAATGTCTTTTTTAATTGTTGCGTTTGTTTCACCATCTGTCACATAAGGTCCATAGCGACCGTGCTTAACAAGTATTGGTGTTTTTGTGGTTGGATCATCTCCAAGTTCTGCTATAGGAGTTTCCATTTTTTTCTTTCGTTCAGCCGCCTCTTTTAGAACTATTTTTGAAGTCTCAAGATCTATGGTTGCAGGATTGTAATCTTTATTAATAGATGCTGTTGTGTCACCACATTTTAAGTATGGTCCAAATCTACCAATTGCAACCATTACATGATTTCCATCACCGGAATCACCAAGATCCTTTGGAAATGATAGGCATTGGATAGCATCTTCTAGTGTAACAGACTCAAAATGCATTCCTTTTAAAAGTGATGCACTTTTAGGTTTTGGTTTTCCAGCTTCTTTATCTTCTTTTGTATATTCACCAATTTGTATAAAAGCACCAAACCGTCCAGATCTAAGCATTATTGGAAGACCTGTTTCTTTGTCTGTTCCAAGTTCCTTGTCTGGCATTATATCCTCACGATTTAGCTCTTTAGATTTTTCTTCAAGATTTTTTTCAAACGGTTTGTAAAAACCCTCTAACATAGGAACCCATTCAACCTTACCTTCAGCAATGTTATCTAGAGTTTGTTCTAGCTCAGCAGTAAATTCATAGTTAACGATATTTTGAAAATGTTCTACAAGTAGGTCGCTTACAATCATTGCTATATCTGTTGGTGATAGTTTTTTATTGTCATCACGTTCAACATAGCCTCTGTCTATAATTGTACTTATTGTAGGTGCGTATGTTGATGGTCTTCCAATACCATGTTCCTCAAGTGTTTTTACAAGTGTTGCATCACTGTATCTTGCTGAGGGCTCTGTAAAGTGTTGGTTTGCTGTAACATGTATTGCATCAACGTTGTCACCTTCGTTTAAATCCGGCAGTATCTTTGATTTACTTGGTTGATAAACTTTCATGAAACCATCAAAAGCAATAGAGGAACCGTTTGCTCTAAAGGTGTAGTGTTTTGCAGTCAAATCAACTGCAGTACGATTTAGTTTTGCAGAAGGTAGTTGAGACGCAACAGTACGTCGCCATATAAGTTCGTATATTTTATGTTCCTGTGGTTCTAGTGTGGCTTGCATTGTGTCTGGATGTTCTGATACATCTGTTGGACGTATTGCCTCATGTGCCTCTTGCGCACCTTTGGATTTAGTCTTATATCTATTTACACCAACAGCATATTCTGATCCAAGGTTTATTTTAACGTATTCCTGTGTTTCATTTAAAAATTTATCTGCCAAACTTACTGAGTCCGTACGCATGTAAGTAATGCGACCAGTTTCATACAGTCTTTGCGCTAGCATCATTGTTTGTTTTGAGCTGTACCCAAGCTTATTGTTAGCATCAATTTGTAAGGTAGAAGTTGTATATGGTTTAGGTGGTGATTTTGAGACCTGTTTTTTTGTTACGGAAGTAACATTAAAAGTAGATCCCTCTATATCATTTGTTATTTTTTTTGCTTCTTTTTCTGTCTGGATTCCTAATTTCTCAACTTTTTTATCTGCTATTTTAATTAACTTTGCTGGAAAAATTATTTTTTCCTTTTCAAATTCAGAATCAACTGTCCAATATTCATCTACTTTAAATGCCATTCTTTCACGCTCTCTGTCTACAATTAATCGCATTGCAACAGATTGCACTCTTCCCGCACTTAATCCTCGTCTAACTTTTTGCCACAGAAAAGGAGATAATTTATATCCAACAAGTCGATCAAGAATGCGTCGAGTTTGCTGAGCATTTACAAGATCCATGTCTAATTTACGTGGATTCTCAAGTGCTTTTTTTATTGCTGTTTTTGTTATTTCATGAAATTAAATTCTTTTAACTTTATCGTCTTTTAATTTAAGAATTTCTGCAAGATGCCAAGCTATAGCTTCACCTTCACGATCTTCATCAGTTGCAAGTAAAACCTCATCTGCTTCTTTAAGTGCTTTTTTTAATTCAGATACTTTCTTTTTTGCTTTTGTGGGTATTGTATATGTTGGTTCAAAATTGTGATCTGTATCAACACCAATTTTACTTTTTGGTAAATCACGAATATGACCAAAAGAAGAGAGTACTTTATAGTTAGAACCCAAATATTTTGAGATGGTTTTTGCTTTAGTTGGTGACTCAACTATTACTAATATTTTGGACATGTGATTATTTTTATTTTATATAATCTAGACTTCTAATTAAAGGTTGTCAATTATTTTTGTATACAAGCGGCCATTAGTGTGACTTACAACACCTTTTAATTCCATTAAAGAGAGAATACTAGAAGTTGTTTGTATCGGCAAATTTGATAGTGTAACAATATCATCAATGTGTTGAGGTTCGTGATTTAAAATTTTATATATTTTCTTTTCCTCATCATCTACGGGTATGTATTCAATCTTTTTATTATTATCAAATTCAGTTGCATATATGTCGCTGTGACATGTAACTGGAGTTGCACCTTGTTTAATAAGATCATTTGTACCTTTGCATAAAGTTGCGTGTATTGATCCAGGTACAGCATATACTTCTCTATTTGATTCAAGTGCACATCTTGCTGTGATGAGTGATCCAGATTTTGTCGCAGCCTCTATAACAAGTGTGCCGTGTGACATGCCAGCTATTATTCTATTTCTTAAAGGAAAATTTTGTTTAAGCGGAGGTGATCCAATCGGAAATTCGGATACAAGTGCTCCACCTGATGCAAGTATTTTTGAGGCAAGTGTTCTGTTTTGTGAAGGATAAATACTATCTTGGTCTACACCCGATCCTAGAACAGCAATTGTTATACCTTCAGCCTCTATTGTTGTAAGGTGTGCTGCTGCATCTATTCCGTAAGCTAGTCCGCTTACGATAACTACACCATATTTAGCAAGAGGTGTAATTACGGATTCTGTAACATCTAGTCCGTAAGCAGTTGCCTTTCTAGATCCTACAACAGATAGATGTTTTAAGTTTGAGTCTGGCAAGGAGCCACGTACGAATAATAGTGCTGGTGGATCATGGATTTGTTTAAGCAGAGTAGGGTACCTGCTATCATTAATTGTTATAACATCAATTTTATTTTTTTCTACTTTTTCTAATTCTAGTTCAGGATTAATATGCAATCTCTCTTGCATGAATCTACTTGCAATGGAGGGTTCTATTCCTGCTTCAAGCAATGCTGTTGTACCAGCCTCAAAAGCGTTTTTCATAGAAGAAAAATGCCGTGATAATCTTGCGATACGCACAGCACCAAATGATTTAAATTTTGCAATTGCAAGCCAGTATGCAATATCATCCATAAATAAATTCCTCAATGATTTTAATTGAATTTTCTATGATTGTTTGAAGTTGGTCTTCTTCGTTTTTTGTCCACTTCTGTAAAACAAAATCTTCCAATTTTATGTCTGGATGTGAGGGTCTTCCAATACCAGCTCTTAGGCGTGTGATGTTGTTTGATGATAGGTGTTGAATAATTGATTCCATTCCTTTGTGTCCAGCAGAGGAGCCGCTTTTTTTAATGCGTACATCTCCAAATTTTATATCCACATCGTCAAAAACTATAAGCATCTTATCTGTAGTGATTGGGTGTTTTTTTGTAATATTTAAAACCGCACGACCACTTATATTCATGAAAGTTTGGGGCTTTGCAACAATTATTCTATTTGTATCAATTTGGCCTTCAGCCATTTCAGACTCAAATGATCTTTTGGGTCTAAATTCTAAACCGTGCTTTTTTACAAACGCATCAACAATTAAAAAACCCAAGTTATGTCTTGTCTTCTCATATTCCTTTCCTGGATTTCCTAGGCCAACTATAAGATGCATATTATTTTGATACGGATGTTGCTCCCCTAATATTAATTTTAATTGGTGTACCTTCTAATTTAAAATTCTCACGTAATTTATTTTTTAGATATCGAATGTAACTTGGGTGAAGCACATCAGTTCGTTTTGCTTTTATGACTAAATCAAATTCCGGAGGAGATGTCTTAATTTGAATCATGCCAAGTACTTTTGGTGGTTTAGGTCCTTTACCACGAGATGGTAAATGTGCTCGTATTGCATACTGCAAAAAAGAATCCAAATCTTTATCAGAAATTTCTAGGGCACGATTTATTGTAACATCATCAATCATCTCAAATAATTTAGTGACACGAAGTTTATTTAGGGCCGAAACAAATATAACAGGAGCCCAACGCAAAAAGGGTATGGAACCTGCTATGTATTTTTTATAGTCGTTTATTGTTTTAGAAGTCTTGTCTTCTATAAGATCCCACTTATTTGCGACTATAATAACTCCAGTTCCAGAGCCTTTAAGTAGTCCTGCAAGTACTTTTTCTTGTGTGCCCATCGGTTCACTTGAATCAAGTACTAACAATGCAACATCAGAATGTCTAATTGCAGTTTCATTTCTTCTTACGGCTGACGCCTCAAGGCCTCCTGCCTTTTTTACTTTACCTTTTTTTCTCATTCCAGCAGTGTCTACAAAAATATAGTTTTTATCACCAACCTGTATAAGTGTATCGTTTGGTTCTCTTGTTGTGTGTGCTATTGGGCTGGTAATAAAACGCTCTTCACCAGAGATTGCGTTAATTAATGTAGATTTACCAACATTAGGTTTTCCTATTACAGAAATTCTGGTTGCATTTATTTCTACGCTTTCAATTGGTGGTATACCTTTTTTTTCAAGTATAGAATAAACCTTATCAAGTAGATCGCCTACACCTGTTCCTTTTGCTCCTGAGATTGGTATTGGGGCTTCAAGATTAGGTAGTTGCCATTCTGGATTATTTACACTAAGTCTATCTGTTGTTTTTTCGGCTTTATTACCAACAAGAATTATTGGCTTATCAAAATTAGATATGTATTCTGACAACTCTTTTTCTTGTGGCATTAACCCGTCTCTAACATCTACAAGAAACAAAATTACATCTGCTTGCTCCATAGCAAGGTCTGCTTGTTTTTTTATATTCTGTTCAATCTCATCCGTTCCATCCCCATCAAGACCACCTGTATCAATAACCCTAATTGATTTACCACGCCAAACACACTCGCCTTCATTGCGGTCTCTGGTAGTTCCTGCTATTTGACTAACTAGTGCCTGGTGTTTTTCCAACAATTTATTAAATAGTGTAGATTTTCCAACGTTGGTTCTACCTATTAATACAATTGTTGGCATTCGTTTTTGGGTCATAATTATTTCTATTTTTTTTGAATGTTATTTTTTAACAAGACTCGATGAATTTTCACCAAGAATTACAAGAAAATCAATATCATCTTTTGTTGCCAACTTTTTGCTACTATCAGTTGTTAGGGAAATTTCTTTTGGAACAACATCTCCATTAATCATCCAACCTGTTGCAGATAAAGTAACATCTGCTTCAAGGAAATCACGTAAAGCCTTTAGCTCTTTGGTCTTTTGACCATCTGTTAAATCATATACAACAGTATGCTTATATCCGCGTGTTTGTGCATTTCCAATCTTGGTTACATCAAAACCCTTATTGTCTAATAATTGTGAAGTTAAAAACGCCAGTCCTGTAATATTTGTACCGTTTTGTATCTCTACTTTAACGAAATGGGGTTTTTTTTCTGTTACATTGCTAATTGCAACATACTTTGATGCGGGTGTAAATATTTGTTCTGCAATTGTTTGTAGAGGAACCCAATCATCATTTTTTGGCAGTAGAACGTATGATCCATTTAATGATGTTGCATATAAAGGTGAATCATCAGATGCGTCTATTACATGGTGAGTTACATCCTCTATTTGTATTTTTGTGATTTGTTTTGCAAGTCGTACAATTTCCCATACATCCATGTTTGTAGCTATGTTTTTTTCCAGTGTGTTCATTATACTTTTAATTCGATTTGGATTTAAGAATGTAGATGCTGAAAAAAGCTTATCTTTTACTGCCCAGAGTATTTTTTGTTGTCTTCTTGAGCGGGCAAAGTCCGAACCCTCACCGTTGTTACCATGTCTTGAACGAACAAACTGGAGCGCTACTTCACCATCCATATGGGTCCAACCTTCTTTAAAAGAAAGAACCTCAAATCTACATGAAAAATCTGGTGTTATTTTTTCTACTACAATTTCATTGTTTATATTTTCTGAAGAAAGATCCTTGGTCGCACCGTCTTCTGTTTCAGTCAGGTCATATCCACAATCGTCAAATTCACGACCATGGGTAGGATATGTTGGGTCTGTAAACGAATTTTCTACATATACATCAATACCACCTATGTCATTTATGAATTCTGCGAATCCATCAAAATCCACTCTTAGATAGTAGTTAATTTCTTTGTTCAATACATTCCCAATAACTTCCGATGCAAGTGCGGGACCCGCACCATATGCATCAGATTCTCCATATGCATTTGCATGGTTTACTTTTCTGTACCCATATCCAGGAATTGGCACAGACATGTCACGTGGAAGTGACATCATTCCAATCTTTTTCTCTGTTGGCTTGTAGCTTGCAAAGATGATGGTGTCTGATAATTGAGGGCCACTATGTCCAGGACCTCCAACACCTAAGAATAATAGGTTTACACGGTCTTTTGTTTCTCCGTCTATTTTTCTGTCATTTGAATGTACGAATTGCTTCAACGTAGACAGTAAAGATAGTTTATTTACATTTCCCATACTGTCAGACGTAGAAGAAACCTGGTATGAAAAAATAGATCCCATAGTTGCAAGGACTATTAATAGTAATATTATTTTTCTACTAAAAAAAAGCACTGGCGAATTTTTAGGTTTGCCTAACTTCTTACTTTCCTCTAGGAGGTCTATGTCTTGCTCTTCCATAATCATTACCATTTTAGCTCTAAAAAGAATGTCAATCAAGAAGCTTGAAATTACACTAAAAACGTGCTATATTTCTCTTATTATAAAATCAAAATATGCCTGAAAATAAGAAATTTAACCCATCTCAACAAGAAACTGCCTCAAAAGACACAGAAGGTTCATTGAGGAATTTTAAAGACGCATTTGAAGATTTTGAAGCACAGTATGATAAATATGATGATTTGGGAAGTATAAGTATGGGTGCGTGGGTGCGAGACAATGGAAGTATGCTTATCAATACTCTTGAAGATAGTGTGTTAAAAGATAAATTACGATCTTGTATAGCGCAAGGTGATAGAGGTGGAGTGTTTGAGACAGTACAAAAAATATTAGATCTCGAAACACAAGAGAAGGAATAAATATGAATTTAGAGACATTAGAAAATAAATTACATACAAAATATGGTCCAGTTGGTGGATCTGTTATTTTATTTATAATCGAAGTACTTCAGATCGTTATTATATCTACAGCAATTATAGTTCCAATAAGATATTTCCTAATACAACCTTTTTATGTTAAAGGTGCGTCTATGGAGCCAAATTTTTATGATCATGAGTATTTGATTATTGATGAGTTGTCATATAGATTTAGAACTCCTGAACGTGGTGAAATAGTTGTATTTAAATATCCAAAAGATCCAGGTCAGTACTTTATAAAACGAGTTGTTGGGTTGCCTGGGGAGACTGTGCAAATTGGTAAAAACAAGGTTGTAATATATAACGATGAGCATCCAAACGGTATTGTGCTAGAAGAGGTGTATATAGACGACAAGGTTACAAACGGAAAAGAGCGCGTTACATTAGGAGAAGATGAATATTATGTATTGGGTGATAACAGAAATCAAAGTCTAGATTCACGTAGTTTTGGGCCAGTAGATTCAAAGTATGTTGTCGGTCGTGTGTGGGTAAGGGGGCTTCCATTAAATAGAGTTGGTACATTTGATGTGCCAGAATATAATTTATAATTTCAAGTTTTAATAATAAATGATTATGCCTCCAAAAAAACAAGAAAAACCAACAAAGGAGAAAAAAGATGTAAAAAAAGATGTAAAAAAAGATACATCTGCTGAATCGGAGCTAATAGAGAAAAAAATAAAAACTCCTGAGTTATTAAGAGGTTTTAAGGATATATTGCCAGTTGATCAAGGTAAATGGAATTTTGTTCGTGATTCCATAAGATCACTTGCTGAATCTTATAGTTATGATCGCATAGATTTACCTGTTCTTGAAAAGGCTGATTTATTTCACAAAACAATAGGTAAAGGTACAGACATTATAGATAAAGAGATGTATGTGTTTACGGATCCTTCTAATAGGTCTGTGGCAATGAGACCAGAAGCAACTGCTTCTGCTGCGCGTGCATATATAAATCACGGAATGCTAGAACAGCCTCAGCCAGTGAAGCTTTGGTATACAGGGCCAATGTTTAGACATGACAGGCCACAAGCTGGACGTTATAGACAATTTTATCAGGCAGGTTTTGAAAGCTTCGGTGCTGATGAGCCAATAGTTGATGCACAAATGATAGTAATGGGACTTCAGATATTTAAGGATTTGGGTTTGAATGTAAAGGTACAGATCAATTCTATAGGTACAGCAGAGTCTAGAAGTGCATACATTCCAGAGTTAGTTGCTTATTTTAGGTCACACAGAAGTAAGTTGTGTGATGAAGATAAACGTAGATTACAAAAAAATCCATTGAGATTACTTGATAGTAAAGATGAGGTTGCGCGGGGGTTGCTAGATGGTGCACCTCAAATTCTTGATTGGCTAGATGATAAATCTAAGGAGCATTTCATGAAGGTTATAGAATTTTTAGATGAGGTTGAGATTCCATATGAATTAAATCCATTCTTGGTAAGGGGACTTGATTATTATACTCACACTGTATTTGAATTTTTATTGGCAGATGATGAAGGTACGAAAGCACAAAATGCATTAGGTGGAGGTGGTAGGTATGATGGTTTAGTAGAACTTCTTGGTGGGCGTCCAACAGCTGCGTGTGGATTTGCTTTAGGTCTTGAGCGTATGGTGCGTGCATTAGCAAAATATGACATTAATCCACCTCAGTTTCCTGAACCAAAAGTATTCTTTGCGCAGCTAGGAGATGCTGCAAGACGGGTTGGATTGGGATTATTTGAGGAGTTTAGGCAGGTAAAAGTACCAATAGTAGAAGCTGCTGGTAAGAATGCTTTAAAAGCTCAGCTTGAAGTTGCAAATAAGTTAGGTGTTAAAATTACGCTAATATTAGGCCAAAAAGAAGTATTAGATGGAACTATTATTATGCGAGACATGGAATCGGGGGCACAAGAGACTGTTGATGTAAAAAAAGTCATACAACTTGTACAAAAACATCTGGAAAAATAATAAAGTATTAGTAATAAATAACAACATGGTGTTTATATCTTAAACTTGACAAAAGTTTCATTTTTCACCATAATTTCGGTGTATTAATCAATAATTATATAAATCTGTGGTTGAAGTAAAACGTAAAAAAGGTGAGAGTTTTGAAGGTTTGTTGCGTAGATTTTCACGTCGTTTACAACAAAGTGGTAAGGTTCTTTCTGCAAGAAAGATTAGATTTCATGAATCTGATCCAAATAAAAATGCATTGAAAAGAAGTGCTTTGAGGCGTGATAAGATCAAGCAAAAACGTGAATACCTGATCAAAATTGGTCATCTTGTTGAGGACAGGCGAAGAGGCCGACGTCGATAGTAGAGATATCAAAAAGCTATGAATCTAGTAGATCAGATTACAAATGAAATGAAAGATGCAATGAAGCAAAAAAACAACGCAACGCTATCAACGTTGCGTTTATTGCGTTCAGCTATAAAAAATAAAGAAATAGATCTACAAGAGAAATTGTCCGATGATGCTGTGATTGCTGTAATCAAGACTCAGGTAAAGCAACTAAAAGAGTCTGTTGATGCATTTAAGGATGCTGGTAGAGATGAAATGGCAGAAAGTTCTGCAAAAGAAATAGATGTACTACAGAAATATTTACCAGCACAAATGTCAGATGAGGATTTAGAGACTATTGTTCAGTCCTCAATTAACTCTCTGGGTGCAACCTCAAAAGCTGATATGGGTAAAGTCATGGGTGCTTCTATGAAGGTTGTTGCTGGGCGTGCTGACGGAACAAGAGTTAAGGATGTTGTTGGTAGGCTGTTGGCTGTACTTACGTTGGTGGTTGTTGGTAATACAATGATGGTTACAGATGTACATGCGGCCATAGAATTAATAGGTGATACTTCAATGTCTACGTCTTTTTTTGAGGTTGATATGGCTTTGAGGGTATTTAGAGTGTTGTTGTTATGGGCTGGAGTATTTGCTGTAAACAGCATTCTACACGGAGGATTTCATTATATGGTTGCGTCAATGCGTGATAACGAGCATATAACCGCATGGAAAAAAATGACTACAGGATTTGTTGGATCAATAGTTGTAATAGCCTTATTTAGCATAACAACAGTCTTTATAGAAATTTTATAAAACAAATTGAGTAAAAATAAAAAGAACCATAAGGGTTCTTTTTTCTTTTCCACATATTTTTCTACTCTATAAACAAAAAATACTGTAAAATAGAGCTACCTATAAGGTGCGCTCATGTTGCGTATAAAATCGTCATATATAAAAGCAATAACCGTAACTGCGGCAGTATTAGCACTGTTGTGTTTTTACGTTTATATAACTTTATTTGTAGACGTTTCAGTCGTGCATGCACAAACTGCTTTTGAGCAATTTGGAGATGCTTCAAATTTACCTCAGCAAAGTATTACTGTGATAATTGCAAGGGTGATTCGTGTATTCCTAGGAATAATAGGAATCATATTAACCATCATGATAATTTATGCTGGTTATTTGTACATGACAGCCCAAGGAATGCCAGAGCCGATGGATAAGGCAAAAAGAATATTAAAACAGTCTGTTATAGGAGTAATAATAATTCTTCTTTCATTTTCGTTTACTAGCTGGTTAATAGGAAGACTTATTGGTGGAGGAGATCCTAGTGCGATACAAGTTGTATCAAAACCATATTCTGAACCGCTAAAAGGTTCGTTGGGTTCAGGAATACTTAATAGTCACTACCCACCAGTGAATGCAGTAGATATTCCTCGTAATACAAAAATTTTTGTAGAATTTAAGGAACCGTTGGATCCAGATAGCATCATTAAAGATTTTGATTCAGAAAATTATGATCCAGCAACCGATGTTGTTTTTATTGATCCAGATGCAGTTAAAATTTTTCAGACAAAAGACAAGCAGGCAAATGGGTCCATTTCTAGCTTTTTAGATTCATCGAAAGTGCGTGTCATGTTTACAGAAGATAAAAAGATATTTGTATTTCAACCACAAGAGTATTTAGGAGATGGTATTAGTAATATAAACTATTCTGTAATGCTAGGGTCTGGTATTAAAAAAGATGACGGTTCAGATGCATTTACTGGGATTTATTCTGCAGGATATGAATGGACATTTACAATTGGTACAGAAATCGACTTAACACCACCAGAAGTTGTGTCTGTTGTGCCGGTTCAGGATGCAGTTGAACCAAAAAACGTAACAGTAGAAGTTACATTTAGTGAAGCAATGGATCCAATTGTAACGTCCGGCTCATTTATATTAGGTGATGCAAATCCAGAGTTCACTAATGTAAAGGTAAAGGAATTTGGTGCAATACCACCAGAAGTTGAAGGAACATACGAGATAAGTAATGCATATAAAACTGTTGGATTTACAACAACTGACGCTTGTGGAAAAGATCCATGCGGAGATGTTATTTACTGTTTACCAGGAAATGCCGATATTACTGTAGTGCTTAAAGCTGCTGATGTAGATCCAGATAACATTCCACAGGCAAAAATATTTGGAGCACTTCCAAACGGTTTGGCTGATGCGGCAGGAAACTCGCTTGATGGTAATAAAGACGGTAAAGGTTGTCAGGATATTGTTGGTGTTGGTATTCCTGATCCAAACGATCCAACAAGTTGTCCTGTGAGTGGTTTGGATGGATACAGTTGGTCATTTACAACAACAAATGAATTAATGACAGATGTACCAAAAATTGAATCAACTGCACCTGAAATGGGTACAGGTGAGATTTCTCAAACAGAACCAATTACTGCTTTATTTGATCAAATAATGAAGAGCTCAACAGTTCACACAGGTTCCGCATCGCTTTGGCCAGATCCGTTTCCTGTTGAAGCACAGGATACATGGTGGTTTATGTCAGGTAAAAACGATGCTACAGGAAAATCTAGAGTTTCAATTTCACATCCAACATTACACAAGGATACAGAAGCAGGGCATAAATATTATCCGTTGTTTACACACGACTTAAAGAGTAAATATCAGATTTGTATGTACCCATCACAAGGAGTTGGTGTATGTGATGGTTCTGTGCCTGGTAATATAACAAATACAGCATCACCAAATTGTTGTGATGCAAATGCTCAAGGTGCAAAGTGTACTCCGTTTAGTGGTGAGCCGTTCCCAATAAATATTTCAGACTAGTTGCATGAAAAATAGACGTTCAAAATTCATGTCAGGATTCATATCAATGATTGCTATTGTTGGTGTATTTGTTGCTATTCCAGTTTTAGCACAGGTAGATTTACAGGCTTTTGGTGCTGCTGCTGGATTTTCTACAGATGCATCTATAGGGGTTATTATTGCACGTCTAATAAGAAGTTTTCTTGGGGTTTTGGGAATAATTGCTGTTTCATTGGTTCTTTACGGTGGATTTATTTGGATGACAGCTGGTGGAAATGCTGAAAGGGTAACAAAAGCAAAGAAATTATTATCAAATGCTGTGATTGGTTTGCTTATAATATTGTTTTCATTTGCAATAGTTCAGTTTATTTTAAATAGAGTTACAGAAGCAACCGGTGGTGTAACATCAGAATCAAGTGGTGCAAGCGGATCTTATCCAGACGGAAAGAAGAAGTCTATATTTTATTTGCAGTCACTAAATACAGAGTGTGCTGAGGTTGTTCAAAATACTCAGCTTAAATTTATCTTTTCATCACCGGTTTCTGTTTCAGACGCAAAAGAAAAGATTAATGTAAAAGTAATGGGAGGTGCTTCTGTTGAAGGTACTTTTGATACAAAGCCCATAGGTTTAACATCTTCCAATGTAATTACATTTGATCCAAATAAAGAATGTGCTGCACCAAATCAAGCGTATAAATGTTTTGATTCGGGTGTTGATTATCAGGTTCTAGTAGACTCAGGCCTTAAGTCATCAACAAGAAAGATTAAATGTTCAATTGAGAATCCTTGTAATTTTCAGTTTAAAGCAGGTAATGGTGTGGATATAGCGGGCCCAACAATTAAAATAATAGACCCAGATCCAGAAGTTGATCCAAATGTATACATTGGTGAAAATAGGATATTAACATCTGAAACAAAAGACGATGTAGGTGTTTCAGCTGTTGATTTTTATGTTGTTGATGGAAGCACTCCTTTATATACATCAGGAATAAATTTTTCAAGTAAAGGTGTTCTGACAGGGGATAGTTTGGCAAACAATTTTTCAACAGACATATTAGAAGAATGGGACACACAGGGATACATAACTAATAAAACCTATCAGATATGGTCTGATGCAGCCGATTGTGCAGACAATAAAGCAACATCTACTAAGATAAATGTTGTGTTGCGTGCAGTAAATTGTAGTAACGGAATTAAAGATGTTGAGTTTGGTGAGGCAGAGGTGGATTGTGGTGGAGATAAAAATAGCGAATTTTATTGTGGTGCATGTAACGATTCTCCTTGTGGAGACAATGCAGAATGTGCATCAGGTCAATGTATAGAAGGTGTTTGTGTTGCATCAACATACATCAAGAGTGTTTCACCTGGAGACGGCGCAAAAGACAATTTGATTACAATTTTTGGAAAAGGATTTGAGGAAAATCCTGGAACAATTACATTTTTGGGAACTGAAGCACCTGGTGATGACGTGTCTGTTAGTGCGTATGAGTGTACAGAAGGTGAGCCTGTCTGGTCTACAAAGCAGGTTGTGGTTCAGGTTCCAGATAGTGCAGTGGATGGTCCAATAAAAATTACAACAAATGAGGTTGAACCAAAGACTGACGCAACAAACGATTTATTTGGTCCATTGATTTCTGATTTTGATATTAATCTAGTTAAGCGTCCTGGATTATGTAAAGCAGATCCAGCAGGTCAGTTTCCAGGACAGTCTTCTGATTTATTAGGTAATGGCTTTGGTGCCACTCAAGGATCTTCAGTTGTTTATTTTAATCAATACGAACCAGCTTTATATTCAGTTTGGTCAGAGAATAAATTGTCTGTAGTTGTACCAAACATAGATGATAAAACATATAAGACACAGGTATTTACAGGTGATTTTGTGTGTGTTGGTTCAGACGGTGTTGCCACAGTTCAACAATGTTTTTCTGATGATGATTGTGATGTTGGCAGTGGTCAGTATTGTGGATCAATGTGGTGTTCAGATACCTTGTCATACTGTAAATCATCTGCTGATTGTGGAGAGGCTGGATATTGTGGATCAATACGTGTTGGTTCAAACGAGATTAATTTTAATGTTTTAGGTGCTGATCCTGCGACCAAGCCTACAATTTCATATGTAGACAGTAGTTTTAATGTATGTGTTGGAGGGGATGATAATGGAAATTTCTGCTCAGTAGACACAGATTGTTTAGGTGGTACATGTAAAGTCTCTGGTCCAATTGCACAATATATAACAATTTACGGAAATAATTTTGGGAATTCAGAAGGAAGTGTAAGGTTTTATAAAGATGACCTTGATTTTGCGTTTGGAGACAAGGATTTTCCAATTTATTGTGATACAGATTTTTGGAGTAACACAAGTATAAGGATAAAAGTTCCAGCTACATATCAAAACGGTGGTGGGATTGAGAATATTGTTCACGCATTAAAGGTTCAGAGGTCAGGTTCTGGAGCGTTATCATCTGATCCTTTTGATTTTGAGGTAGTTGCAGGTCAGCCTGGGCCAAGTATTTGTTCAATTGAACCAGCGTCAGGTCCTGCTAAAACAACATATGTTACTTTGAAGGGTGAAAATTTTGGTGAAGATGATGGGTCGGTTACCTTTTATGATTCAGAAAGTTCAAGTGTATTAATTTGGGAGAATACACAATTAATAGATTCACAAGTTCCAGAAAATGCGGAGACAGGACCTGTACGTGCAATTAGTTCTGATGGTCATCCATCAAACTCTATAAGCTTTACAGTTGGTGATTGTAGGGAAGAGCCACTTCTTTGTTCTGGGGATGCGGCACAGTGTTGTCCAGACGGAACATGTCAGGCTTCTTGTCCTGCAAAACCAGAGGCACAATTTTCATATTTATTGTCTACTGGAAAAATTCCAGTAGCACCAGAAGTTATAGTTTCTTGTAATGAAAATCATAAGTCACCATCCCCGTCACTTATTCATAGCGTACAAGATGATATTTGTTTAAATGCAGTTATTAGCGCTGAGTTTAAAACACCTATAGATCCTAATAACTTAGGTGTATTAATGGATTTAGATACATTTACAAATCAAAGTATTTTAGTAGATAAGTGTTTAGATGAGGATGATGGTAAGTGTACTAGTTGGGGTGCACAACCAGCAGGTATAATTACAAAAGGTGTAACAATGTTTACTTTAAATCCAGTTGATAATTTTGATGTAAATACAATATATAGAGTTACAATAAAAGGTGGTAATTCACCAGATGCAGTTAAATCTAATGCAGGTGCACCAATGGCAAGAGATTTTGTTTGGGAATTTAAGACAGCTGCAGTAGCTTTTTATTGTGAGGTGGGAAGTGTAAATATGACACCAGCAGTATTTACGGCAGTAGAGGAAACTGATTATCCATATAGTACACAGCTTATTGCAACAAATGATCAATGTTTGCTATTACCTTGTTCTAGCGCAGAAAAAGATTACAGCCTAGCATGGTCATCAAGTTTGCCAGACAAAGCAGATATTGCAATTATGAGTCCACCAGCTGGTATTTGTACAAATAATATAACAGCTCTCAAGGAAACACAGGCAGGAGTGCCAGTATTAATTGGTGCAACAGTAACAAACGCACAGGGCAATCCGTCTGATACAGGTGAGCTGACAATTGATTTTTCAGATCCAAAAGTAGTTAAATATTTCCCAGGGTGTAATGCTGCTTGTATTAATGTTTTGCCATACATGGTTTTTAATACATGGATGGATATAAATTCATTTACAACACAGAATGTGGTTATAAAAAAATGTGACGACTCAATTTGTCACCCAAATGAGTTGGTGGATATTGGTTTTGATATTACAACTACACCTAAAATTCTAGAGGAAATCAATGGAATTGATGTATCTAAGGAGTTTAAAATAAATTTTAATGGCGGCAATGAACTAGAGGCCAATACATGGTATAGAGTTATTCTAAAAGGAAATCAAGGACCAGGTAATTTAGGAATTACATCACTTGCTGGAGTATCTTTGTCTGACGATGGTTCAAACTTTGGTACGCCAGAGAATCAATTTGAAAATAATCATTTCTCCTGGAAATTCAAAACAAAAGATTCAGACATAAGTTGTGAGGTAGACAGAGTTTCAATGCAACCAAAGTTGGCAACGATGCAATATGTTGGAGAAAGACAAGAGTTTACTGCAACAACCTTTGGTGAGCCAGATGAATGTGCTGTTGATGGACAAGCGTTACAGGCAAGTGATTCTACTTGGCTTCCTTGGACCGCAACTGACACACCAAA
>JAAZYG010000017.1 GCA_014239775.1 Candidatus Uhrbacteria bacterium
AAACAAATATTCAACTTATCATTCAAAGCCAAATTAATTTTTCGTGCATTAGAGCTTGGTATATCTGCCATAATCAAGTCTTTGGTTACATTACTTGCCTCAAGATAAATACGCTGAAAGGAACCAAGAAATTCTATCTCTTTAATTGTTGCCTCTAGAACATTGTTATCCGACTTTTCAACATTTAATTGAATATCCTCTGGTCTTATAGCAAGATGTACGGAATGATTATTTTGAAAGTCTTGTGTATCGCAATTAATGTAAACACTATTGCATTGAGCTTTATTATTCTTAACAATAGTTGCTGGAATAAAATTCATAATACCAATAAAATCTGCAATAAAAGGTGAGTTGGCTCTAGTATATATTTCTGTCGGAGTTCCAACTTGAATTATTTCACCATCTTTCATGACAAAAATTCTATCTGCCATTGTTTGTGCCTCCTCTTGATCATGTGTCACCATAATAGTTGTAACGCCAAGTTTTCGTTGAAGATCTTTTATTTGTTTTCTTAAAAAAACACGTACTTTTGCATCAAGGGCGGATAATGGTTCATCAAGTAAAAGTAATCCTGGTGATGTTGCAAGGGCTCTTGCTAAAGCTACACGCTGTTGTTCTCCTCCGGATAGTTGGCTTGGATATTTTTTGGCGTGCTCTGTTAAGCTAACTAAATTAAGTAACTCATCTACTCTTTTATTAATATCATGCTTGTTCCATTTATTGTTTACTAATCCATAGGCTATATTTGAAAAAACAGACAAGTTTGGAAACAGCGCATAGGATTGAAAAACTATACCAAAATCTCGACTTGATGGCGGTAAGTTTGAAATATCAATTTTCTTTTGTATTACAGAACCAGTTGACTGTACTTCTAATCCAGCAATACATCGTAACAAAGTTGTTTTACCGCAACCTGAAGGGCCAAGAAAACAAACAAATTCTCCTTCTTGAATATTGATTGAAATATTCCGAATTGCTTCAAAAGTACCAAACGACTTTGAAAGATTGTTAGTGGTTAAATAAGATTCTTCGTTTTTCTCCAACATATAACAACCCTACTATTATCTGCAAAATAAACAAATAAGAAATACAATTATAAGGATTAAACATAACAGAATTAGAATAAATTCTTAACAAAAAAGTGAAATGATGTTTAAAGTATATCTTTTATTAACAAAGGGGGAAAATGTGATTACAAAATCATTTACAAGAATATTTACCTCAATGACAATTTTTGTAATGTTTTTATTTTTATTAACATTCAATCGTATTGCTTACGCAGGTGAATTATTAGTTTATTCAAGCACTGATGCTGACAACCTTAAATATTACATGGATGAGTTTCAAAAAGCTAATCCTGATATTAAAGTTAATGTTGTGCGTGAATCAACAGGAACAATGGCAGCTAAAATGATGGCTGAAAAAGATAATCCGCAAGCAGATTTTTTATTTGAAATGGCTGCTACCGTTGCACTTAACATGGAAGCTGAAGGAATGTTCGTAGAATATACTCCACCAGGTATGGATGCTATTGATCAACGTTATGTTGATAAGTCTCCTCCAGTGACATGGGTTGGCAATTATGGTTGGGCAGGTTGTATCTGCTGGAATCGTATTGAAGCAGAAAAACTTGGTTTACCAAAACCAACTACATGGGCTGAATTAACAAATCCAATTTATAAAGGTCATATCTCTATGCCGAACCCTGCATCTTCAGGTACAGGATTCCTGGATGCATCAAGTTGGATGCAAATATGGGGAGAGGAAAAAGCTTGGGAGTATATGGATGCCCTTCATGAAAATATTGGAATATACACGCACTCAGGCTCAAAACCATGTAAGCAAGCTGGTTCTGGTGAATTTGCAATTGGTATTTCTTGGCCCGGTAGAGCAATTAAAGTGATTAAAGCTGGAGCTCCAATTGATATGATTATCCCAGAAGAAGGGATAGGTTGGGAAATGCAAGTCGTCGCAATTATGACTGGTACTGATAATTTGCCTGATGCTAAACGATTAATGGACTGGACGCTGGCTGATGGTATGAAATTATTTGGTCAACGCCAATCCATCATAGCTGATCCATCTAAAGTTACTAAAGATCCAGAATTACCTGACTTTTATGATGAGGTTCAAGCAAAATTAATTGATAATGATTTTGTATGGGCTGCAGCTAATAAAACACGTATCGTGAATGAGTGGAAAAAACGATACGATAGCAAGTCAGAACCTAAAAGTTAATTAAGACTTTTTATAAATAATTAATAAACGGGGAATATTAAATCCCCGTTTTGTTTTGCTTATTATTTATTGCTACTTAAGAGAGGCCTCAACATAATGTTGAAAATGTTCAATTGGCGGTGTTGTTTTATTAAGTTCTTTTGCAAGATCATCAAATTTACGCAACTCAACAGCCTCTCTCATAAAAGGTTTAGTAATAAATTCTTCTGCTTCTTCTATTGTAAATGGCCCTCCTTGTGCAACTAAAGAAATTTTGGAAGCTTCAGATAAAAGATCATGGTATCCATCTTCTACAGCAGATAAATATCTTTTTGAATCAACATGTGCCCGTATAGGAAGTGTAACTTCCTCTCCAAAATATTTAGATAAATAATCTGCACCTAAATTTTCATGATGACCATCTTTTCCTTTATGTATTGGATCTTTCCCATCATATAACAAATGACCAATATCATGCAATAAAGCAGCTGTTATGATTTCTTTGGAACAATTATTTTTCTCTGTTAATTCTGCACACTGCAAAG
>JAAZYG010000043.1 GCA_014239775.1 Candidatus Uhrbacteria bacterium
CAGTCTGGATCAAAAAATACAAAAGTAGCCAAAACCATAAAAATAGGAAAAAACCCTATAGAAAACAACTGGGAATTCAAAAAATGATAAAATGATAAAACAACAAACATTGGCACCCTGGTTCTACGTATTAACAGTAACGGAACTGCAAGTAGATCAATTATTAATCCTGAGTAACTAAAAAAATATACAAGTGATTCATACTCAAAAAATCTACCAATAATTGGAAACCTTGTTTTCGCACCCAACAACATCCTCATTGGTTCACCTTGCAACCAATCTAAATTAATCTTTGCCAATCCACCAAAAAAATATGGAAGACCAACCAGTAAACGCAATGACCACAAAGACCAATTAGGAACACTCCTCTCTTTTCCTGAAGGCAAAAAAATTAAAAGAAAAGCCACCAATGCAAATAAATAATAATGATTATTATAATAGGTCTGATCTAATAAAAAAACATACGTCCAACAAAAAAACAAGATTATATTACTTAACTTATATTTATACCCCAATGTCATGCCAACAGCAGACAAACCAAGCAGTATAAACACCAGCCACATTACTGGTTCTGGAAATTCTTTTACCCAACCAAATCCATAATACTTAAAATGAAACTCAGGATTTATAAACAACTCCTCTATCCATCCAGAATGAAAGAATGAACTAACTTTCATTAACATTACAAATCCAAAACAAGAACGAAACACACTCAAAAAAGAACCATCAACCTGTTTATTGAGAGTTGATTTTGTTTTATTTAACAAATTATTCATATCTAAGTGCATCAATTGGATTTAACTTTGATGCACGTTTTGCAGGATAATAACCAAACAGAACACCCACAAGAGTAGAGACAACGACTGACAGCACAATTGCATTAGGAGGAATCACTACAGACCATGATTCAACAAAAAAGTTCTGCAAAATAACACCAACACCAATAGAGAGAATCGCCCCAACAAAAACACCAATAAAACCACCTCCGACAGTTAGAAGAATCGCCTCTATCAAAAATTGCTTAAGAACTTCTGAATTTGTTGCACCCACCGCCTTACGCAATCCAATTTCACGAGTCCTCTCTGTTACAGACACTAACATTATATTCATAATACCAATTCCACCAACAACCAATGATATCGATGCAATGGATGCAAGTAAAACAGTAAGCACACCACCAACCGTTCCAACAATTTCTGTAGCATCTTCCTGGGATGATACAAAAAAATCATCTTTTTCCTGTAAACCTTCTGGATTAATTATATTATGTGTGTCGCGTAATATAAACCCAACCTCTTCCTTTGCCTTATTAACATCTCCCTTTGCTTTCATCTCCAAATAATTTACATAATCAACACCCATTACATCTCTTTGCATTGTGGTTATTGGCATTAAAATACGCTTATCTAAATTTTGAAAAAATCTAGAACCTTGTTTATCAAATACACCTATAACTCTAAATGATTTTGATTTAATTTTAATTTTATTTCCTACTGGATTATTTGCACCAAACAAATCTTCGCTTAATTCATTCCCTAATACAACAACCTTAGAATATGAATCAACATCATCTTCATCAAACATTCTTCCATATTTGAGATCAGCTGGATAAATTTTGATTTGTTGCTCATTAGTTCCAACAGACTGCACAAAATCATTTTCCTCCATGTAACTCACAGGCAGTGTTGTAACCAACGACATACTAACATAAGAAAATAAACCTGACTTACCAACCGCTTTTGCGTCGTCTAAAGTAATTGTTTGCTCGACAAAAGGATTGGGTGGACCAGATGTAGGATCACCACTTGATGGCTCTATGAAAACCAAATCAGCACCAAGATCTGCAACTTGATTTAATATAAATCTCTCGGCACCTTGCCCAATTGATAGCATTAAAATTACAGATGCTATTCCAATAACCACACCAAGTATGGTAAGTAAACTCCTTGATTTATTTCTATACAAGGAACCAGAAGCTGTATTTAGTATGTCTATAAATCTCATACTACTTATTGTAACTATGACGCCTAACTTTATGATCTGATTTATCTGAAACGATCTTTCCATCACGCATGCGAATAATCCTCTTAGCATGCTCTGCCGCCTCCTGTTCATGTGTCACCATCACTATCGTTCTACCTTCTCTATTTAAATGAGCTAATAAATCCAGAATCAGCTCACCAGTTTTTGTATCTAAATTACCAGTAGGTTCATCCGCAAAAATAATTGATGGATTATTAACTAAAGCTCTTGCAATTGCAACACGTTGCCTCTCACCACCAGACAATTGATTTGATAAATTATTTATACGATGTGACATTGAGACTGATTCAATTGCTTTTTTAGCTCTAATAACACGTTTATCTTTTGACACTCTTAAATAAGCAGTGGGTAACAAAACATTTTCAAGCACACTAGATCTTTTCAATAAGTTAAAAGATTGGAAAATAAAACCAACCTCATCCCTTCTCATTAATGCCAACTCATCCTCAGTTAAAGAACCTACATCTTTACCTTTAAAAAAAAATTCTCCTGATGTGAGTTCATCTAAAAAACCAAGTACGTGCATCAATGTAGATTTACCAGATCCAGATGGCCCCATAATAGCAACAAACTCTCCATTTTTAATCTCAAAAGACACACCATTTAACGCACGTGTTTTTGTTTCGCCGGTAACATACTCTCTTACGACACTATTAACCTTTATTAAATTATTCTTGCTCATTAATTTCCTTTAAAATAAGTTCATCTCCAACCTCCAGTCCGCTAAGCACTTCTATCCTGCCCATATCACCACGAATACCTGTTTCAATCTGTACATCTTCAGGATTGCCATTAACCAATACACGAACGTGCTTACTACCATCTACCTCAAACACTGAACGTTGTGGAATGCTAATGGTATTTTCAATTAATTCTGTATTTATAATTAAATCAGTAGATAAACCAGGTCGTAACATTGAGATATTTGAATTATTTAGAAAAATAGTTGTCTCATAATAAACAACACCTTCAATAACATGCTCTGCTGGGTCTATTTCACCAACACGTCCATGTAAAACAACATCCTGTGAAAACGCATCAAATGTTAATGACACAGGATCATTTAAGTTTATTTTTATGATGTCAGATTCAGAAATATTTGCCACAACCTTAAACTGAGCATCTGTTGTCTGGACTGTTACAAGAGGTGTTGTTGCAACAACAGTTTCACCAATTTCCATGTTCAGAGCTGTAACACGTCCTTTTATTGGAGTAACTATCTTGGCCCTATCAAGAGCAGCTGTCCTTGCACTGTGTGCAGCAATCGCACGCTGAACCTCTGCCTTGTATGATGCCAAATCTATATTCTGTGGAATTGCCTTTGTTTGATTTAAAACAGCAATTGTTTTTGACAACTCCGCCTCTTTTATTAAAACAGACTCTGATAATGAGGCTACATTATTTTCTGCAATCAATAACTGCTCATTTGATAACGCCTTTGATGCATCCAAAGAAATATTTGATTGCAACAAAGTATTTTCAAAATCTCTTACACCAGACACCTTTTCATTTAGCACACTTTCCAATAATTGAAATGAATTCTCTAGTGCACTCTGACTAGACTGTAAAGCAACTCTAGAAGATTTAACATTAGATTTTACACCTGCATGATCACTAACAGTAAAATCATTTCCAGTGAGACTAGAATCTATCACTAATTGTGTGTGAAGTAATAACTTTGCAACATCGTATACTGCATCCTGAACCAAAACAGCAATATTATATATATCACTATAGCTAGATTTATAATTTAAATTTAAAATACCCACCTCTGCTTCATTAACACCAATCTCTGCGGTCATGAAAGAATTTTTTGCATTATTAAGCGATTCAGTATCTCTTACAGACAAACCAAATTGAAAATCATCATTTGCAGTACCATTTCTTACACCAATCACATCATCAGACTGTGTCAAACCAGAGCGGGCATAAATAATTGATGCCCAGGAAGAACTTAACAAATCTCTATACGCATCTTTGATATGCAAATTAAATTCTATATTTGCTTGTGATAAATCATCTTTAGATGCTTGTGCCTGTATATTTTTTAAAGAGATATCTTGTTGAAATTTATCTCTGGTAACATCAAGTAATAACTCTGTATTTTGTAAATCAATTATTGTCTTATTTAAAAGCACTTGCGCAGTTTTAACCGATGCTTCTGAAACAGCAATTGTCTCATCATCTGATCCAGCACGCTTTTTCTCTAAATTCGCCTTTGCAATCTGTATTGCCTGATATGCGCTCTGAATATCAGCATTCAAGCCAGTTACATCTAAAGACGCGAGAAGTGTTCCAACCTCAACAATATCACCAACTGAAACAAACACATCGGATAATTCACCTCCAATATCAAAAGATAACTCTACCTCGCTAATAGACTCAACCTCCCCACCAACATCAACAGTTTGCTCTAAAGTGGTCAAATTAATTATTTCTGTTAAGTATGTTACTTCATCATTTTTATTTATAAAATAATATCCGATGCCTAAAATTAGTAAAACAAATACCCAAAACCACCATTTTTTAAATACATTAATTATAACCATAATAATATTATTTTACACCAAAAAATCAGAAAAAAAAAGAAGGCCTTAGCCTTTCTTTTTTTTAGTAATCCCTTAATTTATTTATTAATGGATTAGCCTGAATTTTCTCAAGTGCCTTCGCTTCAATTTGTCTAATTCTTTCTCTTGTTACATCAAACTCTCTACCAACCTCTTCAAGCGTATGACTAATTCCATCAGTTAAACCAAATCGCATCTCCAATATCTTTTGCTCACGAGGAGTAAGGTTCTCCATTGCTGCATTAACATAATCCTTTAATAATCTTCTTGCCGCAGTTTTGTCTGGGGAAATTGTTTTAACATCCTCTATGAAATCTTCCAGCTTTGAATCTTCATCATCATCTCCCACAGATGTCTCCAAAGAAACAGTATCTTGTGAAATCTTTCTAATATGACGCACTTTATGTACAGGCTCACCCATTTCTGCCGCAATTTCTTCAGGTAAAGGTTCTCGGCCTAAATCCTGAATAAGTCTACGTTCAATTTGCTGGAATCTATTTATTGTTTCAACCATATGAACTGGAATACGTATTGTTCTCGATTGATCTGCAAGAGCCCTTGTAATCGCTTGTCTTATCCACCAGGTAGCGTATGTTGAAAACTTATACCCTTTTTGATATTCAAATTTTTTAACCGCACGAAACAAACCCACATTTCCTTCTTGAATCAAATCCAAAAGCGACATTTGTTTTCCTACAAACTTTTTTGCAATTGAAACAACAAGTCTAAGATTTGCTTCTATCAAACGTCTCTCTGCCTCTTTTTCGTTTCTATCTTTTCTCTTAGCAAGACCGACTTCCTGCTCTGCATTTAACAAAGGTATCTTTCCTATCTCACGTAAATACATCTGAATCGAATCCTGTGTCAATTCTGGAACAGCCCCAACACGAGATTTATCATGAGTAACTCTAATCTTATCGTATACCTCACCACGCTCCTTTTCACGACCCAATATACCTTCTTTCATCTCAACAAAATGCACACCATTTATCTCTAGCAATTCAAGAAATCTCTCAAAATCATCAACATAATCTTCAACCTGACCAAACGTGAACAGTATTTCATTCTCAGTCAAATAACCTCTTTGCTTACCTTTTTCGATCAAACGATCAACTGCCTCATCAGATGGTGGAGCTGAGCGCTTATAACGCTGCTTCTTTACTTTGGGCTGATCTTTTTTTATTGTAGTTTTTTTAGCTACTGATTTTTTCTTTGCAACTTTGGTTGTTTTTGAAATCTTTTTTGAAATAGATAAAACCTTCTTTTTCACCACTTTTGTATTAACCTTCTTTTTTACTTTCTTTGTTGCCATAAAACTAATAAAATCCCATTTAAAAAATGAGAGGAATTAATTAAGCTCCTTAAGCTGTTTAATAAGTTCGTGCACAGCAGATTGATCGCCAGCAGATTCTGCCTGACGTATTTTTATAGCAAACTTTTTCTTTTGATCCTTTAAAAAACTTGCTCTTAATAAAACTATCAACCTATTTAATTGTTCCAGTACCTTTGTTTGCGATAAATTTTGAAATGCTTCTTCTGCGAGTAGTGATGATTTATCTAGAAGACTTAATAAATCTTCTTGTTTCTCGCTCTCAAGCGTACTTCGTAATCGCTTAAAAAATGATTTTTGTACTGTTTGACTTGATTGATGATACTCGTTAACACAATAATTGTAAAGCTTTTTTGTATTGTCTGAAGGTAAGTAATCTACCAAAATTAAATCAAATACCGAAGTAAATAATTCTTGTTTACTCACCAAAGAGCCAATCAGCAAAAAAGCTGCCTGCTCTTGCTTTGTACCTTTATTAACAACATTGATTTGAGCAACTTTTTTATTCAACTTTTTTTCTTTATTTATTTTTTTATGTGTGTTTGTAATTGAAGTTCTTAGTATGGATGTTTCCACACCTAATAGTCCCGATACTTTTTGTAGCCAATGTTCCCTTTCAACAACATTGTTCATATCAGAAATTGCTGGCAACAACTCCTTTGCGATCAATCTTTTATCATCTATGTTCGTAACATCTTTACCCTTTACTACACTATTGATTAAGTATTCCATAATTGGAACAGAGTTTGTTGTAATCTCTTTCCAAATATCAGGACTATTCTTTATAAGATCATCTGGGTCATTAAATAAATCTGGTAATATCGCTGCACGCACATCAAAGTCAAGAGATCTTGCAATACTAATTCCACGTTTTGAAGCATTAAACCCAGCCACATCTTGATCAAATGCAAACACAATAGTATTTGTGTATCTGGATAATAATTTGATCTGATCCTCAGTAAGTGCAGTACCTGAACTTGCAACAACATTATCTACACCAATTTTATGTGATGCAATAACATCTAAATTACCCTCCACAACAACAACACATTTATTGTCTTTAACACCTCTCTTTGCAAAGTTTAAACCATACAATAAAGAACCCTTGTGATATATAGGTGTCTCTGGTGAATTCATATACTTAGGACCATCTTTGTCTGAACCTGGTAAAACCCTACCTGTAAATCCAACTACATTTCCATGATGATCAAATAACGGGATCATCATTCTATTTCTAAACCTATCTACTATACCGCTTCCAGATTTCTTCTTTAAACCTAAACCAGCTTGAATTATTTCAGTTTCTGAATAACCTTTTTTCAACAAAAAAACTGTCAAAGCATTCCAATCATCCAATGCAAAACCTAATCTAAATTTTTCAGAAATATTCTCAGGTATCTCTCTGCTTAGAACATAATCTCTAACGTTTGTTGCCTTGGTTGAGTCTAATAAAACCTTCCTAAAAAACTTGGCAGCCAAATCATTCAGTTCTAATAATCGCTGTTTTAAATTACCCTCTACTGATGAAAATCTCTTAACCTCAACCCCAACCTTTTTACCAAGATGTAATAATGCTTCTGGAAAATCCATACCTTCCATCTTCATAACAAAACTCAAACAATCACCACCTTCCCCACACCCAAAACAATGCCAAATTTGTTTTTCAGAAGACACCTGAAAAGAAGGAGTCTTTTCAGAATGAAAAGGACATACAGCTTTAAAACTATTACTACCAGCTGGTTTCAACTGTAAGTACTCACCTATTAATTCAGATATTTCTATTTTTTGTTTTATCTCATCCTTTGGATCCATAATTAAAATAAGCTTACTATTACAGCAAGCTTATGTAAACATAAATTAAAACAAAAAGATTTATCCTCGAATAATTGCAAATATAATAAATGAGGCATACATAACTAATAAACTAATACCTGCATTCTTGCCGATTGTATGTTTCTTACCAATAAACAACAAGAAAAATATTGCCAAAGTAGCAACCACAACAGCAAACGCATCAAACACATTTGCAGGTTGAAACATAAGCGGACGCACGATTGCACTAGACGATAATACAAATAAAATATTGAAAATAGAGGAACCAATTACATTACCAATCGCAATATCAGTATGACCCTTTTTTGCAGCAATGACACTAGCAACTAATTCTGGCAAAGATGTTCCTAATGCAACAATGGTAAGTGCAATTAAATTAGCGGTAACACCGAAACTTACAGCAACACTAGATGCACCCTCAACAACAAGCTGACCACCCATAGCAAGTGCTACTAAACCACCTAATAAAAAAAAGACTGATTTGGGTACTGGAATTTGTTGAATCTGTTCTTGTGGCCTCTCCCCTTCCTCTCGAATACCAAATGTATAAACTATAAAAATAATAAAGAAAGCAAACAAGGCCAAACCTTCAATTCGACCAATTTGATTAACTAAAGAACCTTCAAGAAGCATGTCGCTACCAAAAATCAGAACAAGTGCAGCGGCAAGTAATGAAAAAGGTATTTCCTTCCAAACTGTATTACTTTTCAAGGTAAGCGGAGCTATAACAGCAGTTGCACCTAATACCAACAAAAGGTTTGCCATATTAGAACCAAGCACGTTACCCACCGCAATATCAGTAATTCCCTTTGTTGCAGCTATAATGTTAACAAAAAATTCTGGTGCAGAAGTTCCGAAAGCAACAACTGTTAAACCAACAACAAGAGATGGTATGCCAAATCGTCTAGCCAAGGAAGATGCACCGGACACTAAGTAATCAGCCCCCTTTATTAATAGAAAAAAACCACCTAAAATCATTATTATATTAGTAACCATAGTGAATTTATTATATCACAAATATTAACGAAATAAGCAAAATCCATAAACACAAAAAATAAAACTATAAAACTATCTTTAAACTACATCGTATCTTATACGGTGTTTTTATTTTATTATATAATATTTAAAATACTACTTAATCTTTTATTATAGTAATTTAAAAAACCTCATTCCTAGCAGATATTAACCATTTATTACTTTGGTTAAATGCTACTTAAAACGAGGTTTGAGTAAAGAAGTTAAACTCCTTCAGTCTTCAAGTAATTTTCGATGAGAAAAACCTTTAATACCAAGGTCTCGCCTGAGTTTTTGAATCGCGTATTTACTGACACAGACCACATTTGCAATAACTCCATCTGGAATTAGTCCCAAAAAACCAAACACCTTGTCCTTCCAAGCAATACGCTCATTCATTGGATAGTCTATACTTAGTCTACCGAAGGCCGCAGTAATACTGCCAAAATGCACGACTGCAGAGTGAAACAATGCTCCGTAACTTTTTTTAAGATCCTCATAAGAAAGTGTGTCTTTGTCATGCAGTCCATTCAGAGTTTGAATGGCGCAATAAAACGGCAGTTCTGCTGTTCCACCATTACGAAAATTTGCAACCAGCCGGGCACTGAAACGATGCTTACATCCAGGACAGGTCGTATCAAAATCATATGGATCATCGTTAAAACCCTTAAGGATTTCTAGTGGCTTCAATTTCTTAGAACAATTTGGACATTCTGCTTTCGGCATGTATTTCATACCGTGAATACTCTCTACAAGATCGAGACGTAATGTAAACATCCTCTGCGCAATGTGTGCACTTTGTACTATGGATAAACGGGTAGTCTGTATAATACTGGTAGAATGTCTAATGCTGGTAGTCTGCATCATTGTCATCATGTCGGTCTACCTCCTTGGATAAAATTAGATCGACAAACAAAACTATCACCCCATGTTTCATATGTCAATTGTCTAATGAATAAATTATCTATTTAAATTCATTGCTAAAAGAGCTTAAATACGATATATTTTGACCGTTATTAAAATAACAAGAGAGTTAAAACCTTCAAAAAAGGTGGGATGGCCGAGTGGTCTAAGGCGCACGCTTGGAAAGCGTGTGTACGGCAACGTACCGTGGGTTCGAATCCCACTCCCACCGCCAATTAAACATTTAAAATATTAAACAAATATATTTAATTTTTAAAAAAACGTTTTTTAACTTCATCAACAATCTCCTGCGGCAAATCAGTAACCGACTTCATAACTTCTCTAGGTGTTTTGCTTCCTTCCATAACTTTAATAAGTGCATCCATATACTTTTTTCCAAAATCCTCATCCTCAGTAGTCAGCCCTTTCCAATTCCCTCCAATTTTTCTAGTCTTATATTTTGCAACTTTAGTGTGAGCGATCCTTACACTCCCTTCTTTTGAATCAGACAAACCTGTACCAAAAGAAATTTGACGAGCAACATGTTCTGGTAAACAAATTAGGCCGGAAAATAGTTTATTAAGAAATTCTTCTTGTGTAACTTTCCAATCCTGCATTGCAAGCGGTTTTCCTGTAACAAGACTTGCGATTATTTCTTTTGTGTAGTCATCAGGCCACCCTTCCTGAAAAGGTTGATCAAGAATATTAGTATTCATTTCCAATGAAGGCATTGAGGGATTTAATTCTGTAACTCCTTTCGCTTCTAGCATCTTTGTAAGTTGAGGAATTGCTGCAACAGACCATTCTTCTGCAGGAATAACTATTTGATGCATTTCAGTATACAATCTTCCACTCTTCTCTTCTCCAGCTTCTGAGCGCAACATTCTACGTGCCACAACAACATATTGTTTACCATCTCGCTCAATTAACTTTTTTATAATTTCACCCCCTTCATCTTTCCAAGGATAACTATTTAAGTCTGAAAATTTATAACTAAATAATTTATCAGGATGTATAAATGTACCTTTTACCAAATTCTCTGATTTACCAGTACAACGATGTTCTGATCCACCAATTATTGGCCCACCATCACTTTCTAATTTTTTACCAAATTTATATTGTTCAAAACTAAAAACCCTTGGCCCTGCCTCATGTTCAGGATTAAAATTGTCTTGCATAATCTCTCCAGAAACCTCTACTTCTTTTTGTATCTCTTTAGCTTCTCCTGAAACTGGTTGGGGTCGAGGATTCTCTGGACGTGAACCTCCAAATAATTTTCTAAAAATAGACATATTATTTTAATCACAATTAATTACTTACTCCTCCAACTTTAAATCCTTTCTCACGAAGTTTTTTAGTAACTTCTACACGCATTGGGTTTTTAGGATCCTCAAATCCATTTGTAAAAGCAATCATAAATCCAGTACCTTTAAATTCAGTAAGCTCACGTCTTTTTAAACGTCTAGCACGTATTCCGTCTGAACCATTGCTTGCAATTGGAAATAGATGGTAAGACTTTTCCTCCCACGTTTCCCTAATCAGATTTTCATCTAAAACGTGTTCGGGCACTCTTAATCCCAAGTTTTTTAAAACCTCGACGATCTCTTTCAATTTTTGAAACGCTTGTTCAAAAGTTGGCTCTTGCTCTCTGTGTTCTCTTCTAAATTTACGTTCGCTCATATATAATTTTATAATATTTCGTGATCAATTTTAAAACTATTTATAAAAAGTATATATAAATAATCTTGACTTAGCATATCTCATAAAATTAACTAAATACCTCTGTAGGAGTATTTTCAATTGGTAATAAATCAGAAATATTAGCCGGCACATCAAAAGCCTCACTGCGCCAGATTATTACAGATTTATGAGCACTGTCAACATGATAATTATTATAACCATTAAACCTTGTCTCTGGCTGATTTTTTAATTGCAATCTTTCATTTTCTGAAAAATATAATTTGTAATATTCAGAAACTGCAGGTCTGTTTGATGAAGAAGCGGTTGCTTGATCAAGCGGTACCACCACACAATCTAAGCCCCTACGTTTTGCAAGATTAATTGCTTCATCTAATGTTTGTTTTACCAAACTTTCAGAATCTACATTTTGTATTAAATTTTCTCTTGGATTGTTTGCTCTGACTAACAGCACTCCTTTACCATCCTGCTCACTTTTAGTCTCAACAAACAAAACTGAACCAGCAAATCTTTCATGAGCAGTATTACGTCCAGTTACAAATGTATAAGCATGTAAGTCTGGATATTCACCTGCAGACAATTCATCTTGCTTACTAGTAAAACATGCATTTCCAGTGTCTCCACTTAAAATACGCATGAGCCCGTGAGATGGAACCATGGCAATTTCTGTAGTCTTTTCCCCTAATTCTTTAGATACACTATAACCTTCTAATTTATTTTTTGTATTTATAAATGGATGTTTAGGAGCGCCACCTTGTAAATTCCATACCCTTAATAATGTTTTTGCTAACTTTTCTGAAAACGGACTATGTCCTGTGTGTTCTTGTTGCTGCTCTGAGTGTAAATAATGTTCTGACAGATAATCTAACACAAAAGAAGATAATTGATATAAATCGTCTGAAACAACACCTTTTGAATACTTAGACAAACTATCTGAATCAATAATATTCCTAAAACCATCAAAAATAACTTGTTTTATATGCATTGCAGACAATGTTCTTATAAGTTTGTCTGAATACTCACCCTTAATCTGCATATCTGCAAAAACCTCAAGCAACTTATGTAACACAACCTCTTTTGCTGTATTACTTTCATTGTCTTCTACTAATTCAAATGGTTCTTTAAAAAAGTCTGTTATATCTAATTCAGAAATTGCTTGATATTGAATTTCTGTTTTAATCAAAACATCGTTTATCTGCTTTGAAACATTCTTATCCTGTTTAAGTCTTTCCAATCTGTCTCTAAGTTTTTCTAGTTTTGTATTTAATTGATCTAAAATATTTTTTATTAATTCAAGAAGATGGTCTTGATTATCTTCAATCTCAGGCACAGAAAACGAATCAACAAATTCACTTACTACATCGGTTAAATATTTTTTTGATAAAAGCTTTTCAGATTTTTCTTTTATTTTTTGAGTTTCATCCACATTTAAATCTCTTCGTACTCGTTTTTTTACATCTAAAACAACCTCATCGTATCCTTCTGGTAATTCTGTACGATCTTTTAATTCTATTACTGATAATTCTCCTGTAGAAATATTAGAAATGCGTTCATTTTCTTTTTGTTTTGTTTCTTTCCATTTAATAATAAGTCTGCCAACACTCCCTGATCGACCCCATCTACTTTCGCCAATTGTTGATGACAATATTTCTCCTCCCAATTCTGATTCTAAAATTTGTGGAATATTCTCTTGAAGCAAATCACTTACCAGATTTCTTTTTTGCCTCCTCAATTCATTAATTACATGAGATGGTTCCTTCATCTTTTTTAAACGCCCTGAACCTATTGTGTCATTTAATAATTCTTTAGATCTTTCACTTAAATCATCTAATGTATCGCATCTTTTTAATTCTATGTATAAAGAACACAATCTGGGTGCATTGATAGCTCCAAATAATTGAACAAAGTCTGCAAACAACTCTCCATCTTCTACATTTGCATAAGAAATAACATCTTTATTTGTAAGTTTTTCAACCAATGGCGTTAAATCATTTACCCATGGATCATGCTCCTGATTCACTGATCTTTCTTGTAATCTTATAAGCCTCTTAATTGCATTAAACCAAGGGAGATTATCTTTAAGTTCTTTGTTGTCAATAGAATCAATGCTCATAAAATCAAGCATTTGGACCAAGTTTGGTTCCTCATCCAAAAAGGCTTTTACTACTTTTTTTACATCTGGAGATATTTTAGTAAATTCCTCTAATACCTTAAATTTCGAGGATATCAACCTTGCCCCCCCAATTTTAGAAGGATTAGAGACAAAACTTATATAACCTTTTTGAACCGCACTCTTGTCAAAAGAATGATCTGTTATTGTTATAATTTCTTGTATGTTTATTAATGTATCTGGATCTGATTTAAGAAGTTCATTTATTAAAGCACTCTGAATTTTTTCAGATAATTTTGGCATGGAATAATCCATATCTTCATCCATACCTACAAAAGATAATGAATCAGAAAAAAATTTACCGAATTTTTTTGGATGTTTTTTTATCAAAGCGCAAATCAACTCTTCTGAATTAACTCCTAATTTTTTGTAAAAATTACCTTTTATCTCTTTGGTATCACCATCTTGAACGCTGTTATCATCAATAAATTCACCATCTTCAGAAGAAGCTTGCATATCAAAAAATATTTGAATCCGTTCATCTTCTACTATTTGATCAAACAATGCATCTCTAGTTTTTACTGACATACCCAAAAATAAATCTATATTCTCAACAATTGACTCTGGTCCCTCTATATTTAAAACTCCAATAATAAAATCCTCTCTTTCTAATGAAGAAAGAGATCTTATTTGCTCCGTATATTTAACTAAATCCTTTGATAAAACATTGTATTGCTTATTTTTTCTTTTTTGATCAAATATTTGATCATATATTACCTGTAGGTTTTCTTCTGATATATCCGCTCCTTCAAAATGAACTGGAGTAAAAATATTATAATTTGAAACATTGCCTCTTACCTCAATTAATCTTTTATATATTCTTAAATGATCATTTGCATCAAGAATCGAACTGGTGTCATGCATCATCACTGATATAACCGCTTCTGGAACCAGTTCTAATTTTTTTAATAAAGCACTTTTCACTAATAGCAAAATTTTTAATTGTTCTTCATAGTTATCTGATTCGTGATCAATTATTCCATCCCAAGACAAAACCTTGTTTGGTGATCCTGTCCTTTCCTGAAAAAAACCCCTTAATCTACGTCTTGAAAGGTTGATTCCGCTATGTTTTAATTCTGTACAAGTGTCATCGATTGAGTTTTTAAAATATTCATTAACAATAGTGCGAAATCCAGGGACGTCTTGAGGTAATGAATTTATAAACTCACCAGATGATTGCAGATCCAAATCACCATTTTTATCAAAAGTATTATCAAAATATTTGACCCTTATCATTTCATCAAATTTACGAACTATTTCCATGTATTTATAACCGCTTCTTCTTTCTTTGCCGTCTTTTGGTTCTGGAAATTTCAATAATTCAATTGCTTGTTCCCAATTTCCCTGCTGTATATGCTCCATTATTTTTCCTTTTTCTATATCTTCTAAATATCTTTCCCTTACGTTTTCTCCATAATTACCTAAATAAGCGGGATCATCTTTCATTATTTCTAAATTATCATCAAATAACTCTAATGCTCTTTCAGGATCTGTTTTTCTCAATTTTTTTGCAACTTTCATCCTTAGACCCATTTGTTTAAACCTTGAGTTTTTCACATCCAAGCGAAAATTTATTGTAGATGAACCACTTCTTTCCTCCTCATTAATGACATCTAAAATGTAGTCTATTATTTTTAATGTTAAATTTGGATCAGCATCAAATGCTGGCGAATCTAATTGATTATTCACCGTACGAGTAAGCCAAGAATAAACATTCTCTTGTGATGCACTTAAATTACCGTCTACTACTGATGAATTATTCGGTATATTCTCAGTATAAGTTTTTGCAAACTCAACAGCTTCTTCAAAATCAATCCTAAATTTTTTATCAAGAATCTTAGGGTAAATATTATATATTAAATCACTTTTCAATTGATCATCAGACGGCTTATAACCCATTAATTCCTCATATGATTCGTAAAATAATTTATCTGCCTTATTAACATCAGTTACACCAATACTGGAGATTGCTTCATTAAATACATCTTGCTTAAATATAAAATCATTAATTTCTTTACTTTGTTCAATCCATGTCTCTGGATGTTTTCTTACGTGCTCTCGAATTTTATCTAACAAATTTCCAAATGAAATCATTTCTTTTGATAAATCGGGATTATCCGATGATTTTACACCAATGTGTTCGTAAAAATAGGATTGAGTATATTCAAATTCCAAATCAAATCTACTTTGATCAATAAACTCCCTAATCCCTGAAATAAATCCAATAATTTCACCCTCCACCTTTTCTTTTTCACTTACATCACCAAGCTCCACACCAGAATATTTTTCTCCTTCTCGCATATATACACCATTCTTAAAAACTACCTTTAAAATAATTTTCATTAATTATAAAGTATTGTATATTAAACACAATTATATATAAACATATAAACAATGCTTACTCCACATATCACAGTCATAACAGGCTGCATGTTCTCTGGTAAAACAGAAGAACTAATACGACAGCTTAAAAGAGCAAAAATAGCTGGACTGAATACAATTATTTTTAAACCGGCAAAAGACACAAGAAATCATAAAAATATTTCTGCCAGAAATGGAAATTCCTTAAATGCGATTACAGTTAATTCTGCAAACGATATATTGATACACATAAATGAACACCACGAAGTAATAGGTATAGATGAAGGTCAATTCTTTGAATCAGACCTAATACCAATTGTAGTACAACTTGTAAGAAGCGGTAAAAGCATTATAATATCAGGTCTTGATTTAGACTTTAATGAAAAACCATTTCAAACAATGTCAGAACTTACAGCACTTGCATATCCAGTAATAAAACTCACCGCAGTCTGTACAAAATGCAAAACAAAAGAAGCAACAAGAAGCCAACGAATAGTAGACTGTTGTGACAGAGAAATGGTCGGAGATAAAGAATATGAAGCACGTTGCCTTCAATGCTATAAACCTCAATAAAAAAACAACCGCATTAACGGTTGTTTTTATTTGAAAAAGAAATTAATTTTCTAATTGTAGCTGCATCTTTGGAGGGTTCTCTATTATATTTTTCTTAATCTGCTGATTCTTTTTCTGAAGATCTAATTTTTTTTCAATAACCTTCTTTTTGATCTGTTGATTTCTTACCCTAATATCTTGTTTTTTTTCAATTACCTTTTTCTTGATCTGACCATCCTTTTTTTCTTCAATAAATTTATCTTTTCTTCTTTCTTTAATTTCATCAACTCTATCCCGCACACTCTTTTTAAACTCACGAACACTATCCTTGCGTTCATCATTTAAATTACGAAGTTTTTCTTTTGCATCTACATCACCTTCTTTTGCAGAATTGATCAGTTCATACCTTCTTTCTCTATACTCCCTTCGTTCTTCAACTTTAGCCTTAAAGCTTTCTTTTGTATTTTCAATTTGCTCTAGTCTTTTAATTGCATCTTCATCTCCTTGCTCTGCCAACTTCTTTAAATTATGCTTTTTAATTTTAAAATTTGATTTTATCTCATGTAACCTTTGTTTCTTTTTATCACGCAATTGAGTCAGCTCATCTTTTGCTGCTTCATCCCCATCTTTGACAGACCTAATTAATTCACGTCTTTTTTCTCGAAACTCTTTAGATGCATCTGAATGCTTTTCAAAACGCTCCTTAGCATTCAGAAGATGCTCCCTAACATCATCTGGAAGATCCTCATCCTTTAAAGCATTCATGATTTGCCTTGCCTTCTTTGTATGATTCTCACGCAATTCTTCAAACCTCTCTCTTTTATTTTCTGGCAACTTTTCCTCTACGCGATCCAGAACACGCTGTCTCCTAACATTATGAGTTGCGATATTGCGCATTAAACGTTTTGCATTGTCATTTCCATTTTTTATCCACCTATCCTTTTTCTCATCGATTCTCTGAATAAAGATATTCGCTTTTTCAATCATCTTTTCTGCTCTTGCTTGAG
>JAAZYG010000041.1 GCA_014239775.1 Candidatus Uhrbacteria bacterium
ACAACTCAATTTCAAAATCTACTTTAGAAATTCCACGAAAAATACAATGCAAACTTTATTTGCCATCTGTATCTGCACACCGTCATTTAACACGACCATATCAGAGAATTAAAAAAAGAAACAAAAATGATAAATTTAATACTTCTATTCCATGGATACGTGTTTTCTAAATTAAAGAATAAACATTCTAAAACTTTGGAATTGGATAAAAGATAGATAATATTTAATGTAAGGCTATAAATCTCAATTTATTGATGGTTTTCCAAATACACTCCTCATTAGTCTTAATTATAATATTTTCATTAATAGGATCAAGCGTACTTGTTCCAAACTCTTCTGCCCAAGAAGAAACTCAAATTCCAAGCTGGATTAAAAATGTTGCAGGATGGTGGGCATCTAACGAGATTTCAGAAAAAGAATTTTTGGGGGGACTTACATATCTTATTAACAATAATATAATTTTCATTCCTTTCATACCATGTGGTCTAGCTGCCGCTACTGCTGACTCAGATCCAACACTGGATACAAAGTTGGTTCCTGATTGGGTTAAAAATAATGCAGGATGGTGGGCAACAGACCAAATTAAGGATGCTGATTTCCTCAATGGAATGCAATATTTGATAAATAATGATATTCTTGGTATAGATAATAAAAAGATTAAAGGTCAAGTATCGATCGATGACGTAAAGTTCTCACCCGCTTGGACTGTTGATAAAAATAAAATGGTTTTTGTTTCATCATCTTTCTTTGAGGTTTATGGTCTAAATGGAGATTGCTTAGTTGATCCGAGTGATGGAATAAGCAAATGGAGAAGCAATACGTTAGCACTAAATCCATACAAGATGGATATGTATAACGAAGTTGCGGTGTGGAATGATCCTCAAAATGCAGTAGTTGTATATCCTTACTTCACTTTTGCTGCATATCAGCCGCAGGGTTTTTACGATTACTATAGAGGTGAATGTGACGATTGCACTACAACTAAGTTTGTACCACCAAAGTCTCAATATACATCAAGTGGGCTAGGCCATCAAGCTCTAACTCTGTTGGGCTATCCTTCTATAACTGATATAGAGATAGATAAGAATCCAGACATATTGCAACAGTTTGACAAGGTGATAATGCTACATAATGAGTATGTAACACGTACAATGTTCGATGCCATTACAAGCCATCCTAACGTTATCTATCTTTACCCTAATGCACTTTATGCTGAAATTGAAGTTAACTACGCAGATAGAACAATCACTTTGATAAGAGGTCACAACTATCCAGAATTCGAAATAACAAACGGTTTTGATTGGCCGTTCGATAACACGCATCCATACGAATATGATAGTGTTTGTGCTGATATGGAATTTTACAAAATTGGAGGGGCTTGGATGACCACCTGCTATCCAGAAATTCTTTTCTTAACAAATACTGACCTGCTTCTCAATGTTCTGAAAACAATTAAAGATCTATAGCGGGGAGTAGATTTGAACTACTGATTTTCGGGTTATGAGCCCGACGGGATGACCTGACTTCCCCACCCCGCTGAACAAAAAT
>JAAZYG010000012.1 GCA_014239775.1 Candidatus Uhrbacteria bacterium
GCTTACAATAATTTTACAAACTCTGCGGTTGTAAATGCTGGTTGGGCATTAGTGCGCGATACTGTAAACATGTTTTTTGTTGTGGTTTTAATTATAATTGCATTCGGTACAATATTTGGACATTCTAAATTTCAATGGCAGCAACAAGTCCCAAAGTTATTAATATTTGCAATTGTTATCAATTTTTCAAAAACACTTTGTGGAATAATGATTGATTTTGGTCAGGTTATAATGCTTACTTTTGCAAATGCTATTCAGCAAATTGCTGCTGGAAACTTTGCACAGTTACTTGGGTTTACAGAGATTTATGCTGTTGGTGTAAGCAGTTCTTCAATGCAATCAGCTGCTGGTGGACAAGGTGGTGGAATAGGTGCATTTGATTATTTTGCATCAGGACTTATGGCGGTTTTCATGATGCTGATCATTGCGGGTGTAATGTTAATGCTGCTTGCAATATTGATATATAGGGTGATTATGCTTTGGATAATGATCGTTTTAGCACCTCTTACGTGGTTTGTTGGTGGTGCAAAAGATATAATAAATTCTAATGCATATGCTCAGTGGTGGGAGAGGTTTAAGTGTTTGGTTGCTGTTGGTCCTGTTTTAACCTTTTTCTTATGGCTTACTTTGGCTGTTGCTGGTGGGGGTAATATAGCTGCTTCATCTGGTTTTGATATGAGTGGTGGAAATTCAAATCCAGGTGGAATGATAAATAAAATTTTTGAGCAAGGCAGATTAATGAGTTTTGTTATAGGTATTGCAATGCTTGTTGCAGGATTTGAGGCTGCACAACAAATTTGTAGTGCAATGACTGGAAGTTTTATTGGCAAGGCATTGAAGGGTGGTCCTGGTAAGGCAGCTGCTCGAGTAGGTGCAATGGTTGCAAAACCAACCATTAAAGCAGGTAGACTTGGGCTTAAGGGTGGGAGAGCTGCTGGAAGAGCTACTTTGAGAAGTACACCTATAGGAAGGAAAGTTAGTCGTGGAATGAAAAGGGCTGCAGGGTCTAAGGCGTTGAGTGGTGGTTTGCTTGGACGTACGCTTGGTAGAACACTTGAAAAAGGTGCTGGTGGAATAGATAAGTCTCGTCGTGATGCTGTTGCAAAACATTCTGAAAAATTTTCTGGTGATTCACGTGAGCAAAAACTTAATCAGTTGGCACGTCTGACAAAATCTGGTTTTGGTGATAGCACCTCTTATGGAAAACGCGATGGTCAGGCCCTGTTTCAAGAGGCTTTGAAGGATCCTCAAATGATGAAGCAGTTGCGTGCCGGCGGTAATTTAAAAGGTGTTTGGGATAAATTTGGAAAATCCATGGAACAGGATTTTGCTGGTGATTCAGAAATGACAGATAAATTATCTGCGTTTAAAAAACAAAATGCAGATGTTACAGGTTCTGCACATTTATTAAATAATAGTGATGACTTTAAGTCGTTGTCTTTACAGGCTTTGACAGATGGAGAAATTAAAAAGAAGGCTGAAAATACCATGTCTGGAATGCGGGGTGAAAAAACCGTTACAGACGCTGATGGAAAAAAAGTGACAACAATGGGGACACTGACTGTTGCAGAGGCAATGAAACAAGGTTTATATGGTGCGGATAAACAAGATGTGTTTAATAAGGGTCCAGAAGCTCTTTATAATAGAATGAGTGATCAAGAACTTTCTCGGGTAAGTTCTGGTGATTTGATTGCAAGTGGGTCATCGTCAGTAATGTCTCGTGCTGCTTCACAAGCTGTTAAGACAGATAACACCAGTAGATTGGAGAGTATTATGGCAGGACTAACACATGCAATAGAGGCAGAACAAAATTCAGAAAAGAAATTTGAACTTAATAGCACTTTTGATAATGTAAGAGCAACTGTGGCCGATAATAGTGTTGGTCTTGATAAGGGCTCACAGGCTCGTATGGAAAGTGTTCTGAATAAAGCTAATTCCAACAGAGATAATAGTTTACTCGCAGGTGGTTCGTTTGATGCAGGCACTCTTCCACAATTGGCAGAGAAAGAAAACCCTTCTGCTTTTATCGAAGAGAGTTTTAGAGGGGCTGATCTTAGGATTATGGATTCTGGTTTAGAAGAACAAATTGCTTCGCAAATAGCTGCAGCAACATCTAATATTGAGTCCAAGGAGTCTAAGTTAAATAGCGATGAGCAGGTTGCTAGTGAGGAGTTGGAACGTCTAACAGATGAGTTGAGGAGATCAAGAGAACAAGCAAGGCAGCAATTAGAGATTGACAAGAAAGTTGGTCAACAACAGGGTCAGATTGATACAATGAGTTCAGCGAGAAACGCTTCTGATGATATAGGTGAACGTATTTCTATGGGGGATGACATAAAAAGTTTAGAAGCATCAATTAAAGCATTAAATGCATCTGTGGATAATCAAAAAGGAGTTAAAGATGCACAGAAAGCAGTGGACACGCAAAAGGCATCTGACAAGGATGGCAAGGCGTCTGAAGTTTCAGATCTTAAATCAAAAATGGCTCAAATGGTAGAGGCACAGTCCAAACTAAAAGAGTTACAGTCTTCAGCTATGGATAAATTTGATAAAAAGCTAAAAGGATAATTTGAAAAAATATTTTCATGACTGACAACACTCAAACAGTTCAGGACAATACTCACGAACTTATACTTAAAGCTCGTGAGTATTTGCAGTCTACAGAGAGTTATGAAAAATATACGAAAATTTCTGATGAATTACAGATTCCTAAGGATAAGAAAAAATGGGTTTCTCCACTGGTTTATGGAGCTGTAAAAGGTCTTCACAAATTTGATGCTTTATCTGGTTTGTATCAAGAAAAAATTGGGTTAGATAAAGTTGCTGCTGATAAGTTGATTTTAAAAATTGCACAGGAAATACTATCTGGATCTCCAGAGGTTCCAGGACTCAAAGCATTCCTTGAATCGCTTGGTATTGTGGCTGAAAAGCGTGTAATTAAAAAAGAGGTAGTAAAACCTGGAAGCAAGGATGAGTTTGTAGAAAAATTTGTAGATTCATTTCCAGAAAGATTAGATGATCGAATTAAAGGTAGGATAAAAAAAATCTGGCTTGATTATTTAAATAAAAAAGAAAGCGCTAAGCACACAACTTATTTATTGCAGAAACCTGTAAAGGTTGGTGGTATTGAAGCAACTCCAGAAGGTGCAGTGGTAATGATTAAAATGTTTGATGAAAAGGTGAAGAGCGCTGTTTTTATTGAGGATAAAGTTAAAAAGAGTCGTGTTGATACAAAAAAAATCAAACAAGATGTTGTAAAAAATGAAATAATAAAGAAGGTTTTAAGTAATAAGGCAGTATAAGAAAAAAAAGTTCCTAAGAAAATGATTAAAAAAGAACCAGTTTTGGATAAAAGTTCTGTAGGGGAAGTAAACAAAGCAGGCGAAAATAAAAAGAAGCATAGCATGGTTCAGTCTGTAGAACCTGCAAAGCTGAAAGAAGTACCAAAAGCAAAGGTAGCTAAAAAGGATTCTAAAGTTCTTCAGAAATTTTTACCTAAAAAGTTTTCTAAGGATCAGGTTAGTACAAAGCCAGTTATTTCTTCTAAGAAAGTTAGTGCTGTGGCAGATGATGCTAAAACAGTCTCTTCAAAACCAAAAAAGCATGTAATTGATGCTTTTACTGATAAAGATAAGCAAGAAGTAGAGCAGATAAAAAAAGAAAAAAGTAATGTATTTAGTGTACCAAAAGGCAAGGTCACAATAGAGCAAATCGTTAAAAATGTATGTGATAATCCAGCTTTTAGTGTCAATGATCCAGAGCTTAAAAAAAGATGTTATAACATCATAGATTCTAGATTGCGTAATGTACGAGATGCTTATGAGACACGGAGACAGTTGGAGCATGGTGTTGAATCTGGCGGTGTTGGAATAAAAGGAAAGCAGTTGGCTGATATCATGCAACTTATAGAAAAAGCTGTAGATGTATATAAAAAGGAATTTGGTGCAAGTGTTGAAAAAGAAATAAAAGAAAAGAAAGAGCAAGCTAAGAAAGATCGGGTTGCTAAGATTGATGAAAAAAAAGTAAAAGCATCTACTGAATTAGATGAAAGGTATAAGCAGATTACAAAGACAATTAAAAAAGCAGTTGTTGAAAACAAGAGAGCTGTAAATGATCTTAGACCAAAAACCTCAACTGGACGACCTGTTGTTTCAGATGTGAGATTTACACGTAAATTATCTGGACCATCTGATGAATTAAGGGTTATGAGTTCTGTTGAGTTTAGACGATTGTCTTCTGATCCATTAAAGGCTATTACAAAAATAAAAGATAAGGTTGATTTGTTGGAAAATGAGGGTTATGACAAAAAAATTCAGGCCATTGATGCATGGCGGGAGTCACCAATGAATCAGTTGTATGTATCAATTTCACGAGAAGCATTATTGAACGGAATGTCAATTCAAAGTGTTATAGATAAGTATAAACAAGATGGAAAGGATGTTCTTTCTTTGGAAGAATTTCAGTCTATAATGAAATTAAACTCACAACTTAGATTCTGATAAAATTTACATATGGATCAATTTGTTGTTCCACAATTTATAGATGCTGAAGATAAAATTTTCGGGCCATTAACAGCTCGGCAGTTTATTATAGTTATGTTTATGATGCTTCTTGAATTTGCTTTTTTTAAGTTATTATCTTTTGCATATTTTTTAATGCTAGGTATACCAGTTTTTATAATTGCTATTATTTTTGCCTTTGCAAAAATAAACGGAATGCCTTTTCATTATTTTCTTTTGAATTTAATTCAAACAATTAAAAAACCACATTTAAGAGTTTGGTATAAAGAACATACAACATCAGAGCTTAAGGCATTTATCAATGTTAAAAAACCAACACTTCCAATTAAGCCGTTTCGAAAAGCACCCATGTCTTCGTCTCGTCTACAGGAATTAACACTTATTGTTGATACTGGTGGTATTTATAAACCAGAAGAAGAAGAAAAGTAATATGGAGATGCAATCAAAAAAAATGGCAAAACCAAAGCCAGGTCCATCAACTGTAAGATATTTAGATATAGCAGAAATTAGGGATGACATGGTTATAATGAAGGACGGTACGGTTCGTTCAGTATTAATGATTTCTAGTATTAATTTCGCTTTGAAATCAACAGAAGAGCAAGAGGCTATTATTCAGGCATATATGGCATTTTTGAACAGTCTTGAATATTCAATACAGATAGTTATACAGTCAAGGCAGATGAATATAGATAAGTATTTAAATGATTTAAAGGAATCTGAGAGAAAAATGGAGAATGAGCTTTTGCGTTCTCAAGTTGCTGATTATAGAAGTTTTGTGAATGAGCTCGTTGTATTAGGTGAGATAATGCAAAAGACTTTTTATTTGGTTGTGCCATACGATCCAATTTCTGACAAGAAAAAAAATTTCATGACTAGATTTTCAGAGATTGTGTCTCCAACAGCAGCAGCAAATTTAAACAGAAAGCAGTTAGATGACAGAATAGAGCAGTTGGGTAGAAGAGTTGAGATTATTCAGTCTGAATTAAATAGTATGTCACTGGAATCTGTGCGTTTAGATACACAGGGTTTGATCGAGCTGTATTATAATGCTTACAATCCAGATTTGTTTGGATCAGAAAAGCTTAGTGATATTACTAAGGTTAATTACGAAGAAGAGTCAACAATACAAGAGTAATAATATGCCTATTGATGTAGGAAAAATAAAAAAAACAGAAGTAGCACCACCTCCAAAGAAACCAAAAAAGGTTAAACCAGCAGAGCAAAAGGTGCAAAAGGAAAAAGTTCTTCTTGAAGAAGAGCGTATTTATCGTAAAGGTGTTGTTACTGTTAGGGACATAATCGCTCCATCTTCATTTGAGGCCAATCCAAAGTTTTTGCGGTTATCAGGTATGTATTTGAGAACGATTTTTATAACATCGTATCCTCGGCATATTAGTGTTGGTTGGTCATCTCCATTGATTAACATGAATAGAACATTTGATATAGCAATGTTTTTTTATCCATTGAAGGCAAATGTTATTTTAAAACAATTACAGAAGAAGGTTGGTGTTTTTGAGGCTAAGATTTTGGGTGATGCTGAAAAAGGTGCTCCACGTGATCCAATTGCAGAAACTGCTTTGCAAGATATTGAAGCTTTACGGGATGCTATTACACAAGGTATAGAGCATTTTTTTCAATTTGCATTTTATATAACAATTTATGCGGATTCTCCAAATGAGCTAGATAAGTCAGTTCAAAAAATTGAATCAATGTTTGGAAGTAAGTTGATTTATACAAAGGCTGGTTATTATCAATCTGAGCAAGGATTTAATTCAACACTTCCACTTGGAAATGATGAGTTGATGGTTACATATAACATGAACACTTCTCCAATTGCAGCTTCGTTTCCTTTTATTAGTTCGGATCTAACTTCTGATGGAGGAATTTTGTATGGAATAAATAGGCATAACAACTCTTTGGTGTTATTTGATAGGTTTAGTTTGCAGAATGCAAATGCCGTTGTGTTTGCAACGTCTGGTGCTGGAAAATCTTATGCAATTAAGTTAGAGATTTTACGATCTCTAATGCTTGGGACAGATGTGATTGTAATAGACCCAGAAATGGA
>JAAZYG010000021.1 GCA_014239775.1 Candidatus Uhrbacteria bacterium
CGGAATAATTTGCCCATTTGGCATTGCAACATCCCTGCCGCTTTTGACCAAATAAACAAGCTCAAACTTCTCACCTTGCAGGCACGACACATAGACATCAGACACAACTCTTGGATCTACAGCATGTCGCGGCAGAGACTCAGGCTGACCATCATTGTTAAGGTCAACATAAACGGGCCGTGTCGTATAACTACCCTGAGGACCAGGGTGAGTTATAGCAATGGGTTGACCATGCTTTACAACAACAACCCTCACATCATGCGGTGTACTACTTAGCCACCTATATAGGTTGCTACTGTCACCAATTGACCTGACCCTAAAATACTCTGTCATTCCAGGAAGCTTGTACGTTGAAGCAACGAACCGCCCAGGAGTATCAACAACCCTGTATCCATGAACTTGCACAGGTTCAGAAACTCGTGCAACAGCCGTCTTCACAACCTTCACTGGAACCACCTTCTCTTTAGAAGGTGCCACAGCAGGTTCAACAGGCTTTTCTTGAGCCTTATCAACCTCTGGTTGTACCACAACCTTCACTGGAACCACCTTCTCTTTAGAAGGTGCCACAGCAGGTTCAACAGGCTTTTCTGAAACCTCCTGCTCTGAAGATGCCTTTGTCTTCTGAGCAAGTTCATTTAGATCCACCCTGATACGACACTGAAGTCGCTTCATCTTGATCTCAGTTGATTCTCCGACAAAGAAGATACGACACTGCTTGTAAGTCAAGTGACTTTTGCAAGTGTGGTTATTTTGCACACTAACCTTATCACCTTCCTTGACAGGAAACTCTACATCACAGAAGTGAGTTTTTTCAACCACCTCTTGATCTTGAGCAAAGGATGTGTTGGGAATGATGAAGGCAAGAACCAGGCTCACCAGAAAAATATTAACAAACTTCATTTTTTCTCCTAATGACGGTTCAGTCAACCGTCTGTTATACAAAACTGAGTGAACCCAGTCTCATTAAGACGGTTAACTGACACCTGTCAACAACCTGATTTTACTTTTCAAACACCTTCTGACCAATTGCCTGCTGACCTTGTTCCAGGCACGCAAGACGCTCTCCCTGAGTTGCTGGTGAACGATCAGTTGGACATGGTACACGACCAACATCCTTAAGACCTCCGCCACCTACATCAAGACGAGGCAAACCATGCCCATGACCAGCAAAAGTCATCTGCTCAGCATAAACCATTGGTCCATACTGATGTGAATACATACCCTGACCGTAGCCAAGTCCGTACCCATACCCTCCAGCTGAAACATTGCCGGATTTGGTTGTAACAGATGTAGGCATACCCTTATCGACAGCCTTCTCTGCAACACCAACAGTCCTTTCGGCAACGTTCCCAGTCGACTCCTCAAGCTTTCTTGCCGAGTCGATAAGCTGTGAAGCACCATCTGCAGTTGTCATATTGTGCTTTACCTCAACATGACCAACTAACTTGCCATTCGTATCATGAATAGCCCTTTTAAGATCCACACTCGCACAGCCTCCCACAAGGAAAGCAAGTGCAAAGACAAAGATGCTAAAATATCGCATCATTTCACCTCCATACCGACTTACCAAAAGGCTGCCGGCTCAGTTATTATTGTTTTGTAAAGTACAGAAAAGGCACTAAATATAGAGGGTTTTAACTTCCTAAGAAATTAAAATATTCAGTGCCTTATCTGTCCCCTCAAAATTGTCAATTATTTCCTACAAAATGTACAGTACCTCTCTATGCATAATATAAATACTGTATTTATTAGATAATACTATATCATAAAATAGCACTTTTGTCAATAGTTAATGACAAACAAGCATTTAACTCCCTATCTGTTAAGTGCATAAAATTCTGGTGTATATTATGACTATTCTATTGCAAATAATTACCAGTATTTGACGTTTTTTAAATAAAAAAAAACAGCCGACCCGTTAATTATCTACTCTCTGAAATAGAGAAAGATAATTAACGAATCGACTGAAGAAAACAACCTATTGAACCTTTAGAAATAAGGTTAGTATAATCAGCAAGACCCAAGCATAAAATTTGGGTCTTGATGATGCTTCCTACTTACAAGCAGGAATAGATTGTCTGAGGTTATACGGCAATTTTGCACAATCAGCTTTTGTATGCTTTTTGCGTGTATGCCGAACTCTTCTAGTGTTAATGTGGTTCTGTTGTACTGGGACAGTCACAACCACAGAGGCAGCAGAAGGAGCAGGAGCGGTAGTAGATGCTGAAACATCTTTCACACCCATTGGATCAAACTTATCCTTTGGAACTTCCACCCACGGCAAAAGAACCAAGGACACAAGTGCGGCAGTCAACATAAGACGTGTAACAAGACTAGTCTTATGCTCAACAAAAAGTGTATTACCTTCTTTGGTCTTACGGGTTTCCACAAAACGCAGAATAAACCCAGCACCAAACAAACCAATTACACCTAGTAAAATTGAGCTAATGACCTTATTGTCAGACACCTGTGAAAACAAAGAAGAACCAACACCTGTAACCATTGGAATTACTGAGTTAATGTCCACACCAATGATAGCCAAAACAATCATTGCTATTGCTACCAGAATAGGTGTCACCACAACAATGCGTGCCATCCACTTTGCAGCAGAAACAGTGTACAACTTTGCTTCACCGAAGAAACCGGCAGAAGCAAAAGCCATCATAACACCATAACCACCTAAGGAAGCAACAATGATAAGAAGCCTACTCCACAATGGAGCTCCTACCAACGCAGATATGGCCAACAAGCTACCAAGTTGGGCAAGCATTGCAGAAAGCTTCCTACCATAATCTACAAACCAGCCGCGCTTAATACCGATCAAATCAGTAAAGGGAGCAAGTATTGCTTCAATAGGACTACACAAGGCAAGCAAGATAACCAGCAACCAGGAACCAACAAGGATCCTTCCAAAAGCATATACTTGAGTAGTATAGTCAAATGTATTCGTCAGTGCACCACTTACCAACCACCAAAAAGCAGCGACAAATAGTACCACCATCAAAAACACTGGAACGTAAATGGGCCAAGTTACAGCAAGAAAAGTCTTTGCTGCATCAGCAAACCCACTTCCATTGTTACGACTCATCTTAAAACGAGCATAAGCCCGCTTAGCTTTTGAACTCCATGTAAGCTCTCCGCCCAGCCAGTCGTCAATAAACTCAACGACCTCGAGATAATCCTCAAGATCAAATCGTCCATTTGGCTGAATCTTGTCAGAAAACCGACCAAGAAGCTCCATGAGTATAGGATCTGGTTCGTTCTCAGGAAGATCCTTGAACAAATCTTCACCCAAGTCCCTGGCAGCATTACCAAGATGAGCCTTAGTAACCGACAAAGCAACCATGACCATTTTTGCTTCTTCACTAAGCTTTGCTGCCCATGAAGAAGTTTTAAATAGGTCACGAATCACATCACCATCTTCGGTCACAACACCATCAGACAACTGACCCAATGCAACACTGAGTGGCAAGATCTCAAAAGGAAATGAAATAGAAACAGAAACGTTTCTCTTATTCCTACCTTGTCCTTCAGTACGACTCTTTTCAATTTGGTTTCTTTTCCAAAGATCAAGAGCAGCTCTCCAAGACGGATCACCAACAACCGGAACCATGTCTTTATCGACACGGATCACGCCACCAGAATCTCGAGAAGGAACAAACAACCGACCAGGCAGCATCCTGCTAATGACGATCATGTCCAATTCTCTGTTCTGTTCTGACTCTGGTGTACCAGGTGCAGAACGTACTTTATCGAGTGCGTTTTCAACACTATCACCAATTGCCTCACCAGCACCAATTGCTATATGAGGAGCAACGTTTTGAAGCAAATACTTTGCCTCACGAATACCAGGAGCATCACTGTTTGGTAGAATTGAATCAACAAACTTACCACTCTTAAGCAATGCTCCGATAGCAGAACCCAAAAGAGGATAAGTAAATCCCGGCATCTGCTTTGCCATTCGCATAACAGGACCACGATTAGAAAACACTGACCTGAGACCAGATGCCGCAATATCACGACCACTTTGCCCAGCACGACCAGCCTTTTCCATAGAACCAGTCATCGCCTTTCTAATAGATCTCTCGATCCCTTCACCAACAAACGTATCTAAAAAACCACTCATTCATCACCTCCATGTACGGTTTAACCGTTTAGTTTTAATTGTATAGAACGATTGTATATTCAAGCCTCACGAGTTACCCCGCAAAACTCAAATACACAAAATCATTCCCCTATAATTGGCTATTTTTTGTGCAAGCCGCACATAGAAGAAGATATATTTATATCATATTTTGACCATTTTGTCAACCAAATTATACTTAATTTTTGCTAAAAACAAACAAAAACCGACATTTGTCGATTCTTATAAACATATTTGATAACTATAAAAAAATCTTATTACACAAAATCACTTACACGCCCGTTTTCTTTAATAAGCTTAGTTATCAAAGATCTGTCTTTATTTCTATTAATCATTATTCCACCTACAATACATTCATTTCTTTCAAATAATTGAGTAACACCACCGCTTTTTGCAGTTCCATACACAACAACATTATCACAATCTTTTTTAGAAGTATCACCCACAAATATTATCTCCAATCCAAGTGCGTTTGTTGCATATGATGAGACTAATTTAAATTCCGTCTTTTCACCAAACATATTTTTTGCAACAACACGTGCTTGAGTCATCGCATTCATCCAGTTGCCAACATTAACATCTCTTTCAACTACAACATCATAAAACTCAGACACATCACCTGCTGTATAAATATCTTTTATGTTTGTTTCTAAATACTCATTACATTTAACACCCATTGAAACATCAATACCTGCATTTTTAATCCATGAAAAATCTGGGTCTATGCCGATACCAATACCAAGCAAAGAACATTTATGATTACCGCTACTTGTACTAAATCCCTCCAAACAATCTTCTCCAGTAAGATTCTTAAAAGAAGCATTCGTGTGAACCTCTACCCCGTTACTTTTTAAATGATTAGTTATTAACAAACCAGCCTCCTCGTCTAGGATAGAGGACCAAAAATATGGACCACGAAAAGCAATACATGTTGAAATATCAAAATGCTTAAAAATATTTAAATACTCACAAGCAATAAATCCACCACCATAAATTCCACCACAACCACCTTTATCTAAACCTTTTATTAATTCAAGCATGTAATCTGCATCATCTAAAGTTCTAAAATATGACACACCTTTTTTGTCTGAATGAACTGGCCTAACATCTCCCCCTGTTGAAATAAGTAGTTTATCGTACGGCAATTCACGCCCATTAGACAAACTTACAAATTTATTTTTAACATCAAGGTTCTCAACAATAACACCTCTCATTATTTCAATATTATTTTCTTGATACCATGAATCTTTTTTTAAAAAAACACGATCTCTTTCAACTTTTCCTTTTATATAGTGAGGCAAAAGAACTCTTGAATATAAAGAGTGTTGTTCTTCTGAAATAATTAGAATATCAGATTTTGGATCTAATTTTCTTAATTCTTGAGCTGCTGTTGTTCCAGCAATTCCACCACCAACAATTACGTAGACCATAATTACATATCTGGGAATAGCTGATTCCCTTCTTCATCAAAAATAAACACAGCAAGCGTTGGACATGATTGAGCTGAAAGTATGATTGTATCCTTTTCATCTTCAGTAACCTCAACCCATCTTTCAAAAGTACGCCCACCAGGCTCTTGACCTTTATCTAAGACATAAGCCTTATTGTCCTCATTTAATTGAAAAGTTTCTGGTGTTATTGTTACACATGACGCAGCGCCAATACATAAATCTTCATCAACTTTTATTCTAATTTTTGGCATATTTATTCAACAAATATTATTTCTGTTAAATCAGGACATGTGTCTTTAACTAGATCTCTTAAACCTTCTTCATAAGAAGAGGAACAAGCACACCCTGAGCAAAAACCCTTAACTCTGAATGTTACAGATGGATTATTAACAGACACAACGTCTATAGATCTACCACCAGCCTCTAATATTGGCTTTAAATGAACAAGTTTTGATTCAAGTAAATGCTTATGATCCATATTATCCAAAATATTTTTCTTTATAAAATCTTATAAGCTCCTCAACTGCCGGCAAACAACTTGGATTGCCAGTACCCACTTTTGTTTTTTGCTGAACCTTCTCTAAAGTTGTAGCACCCTCAAGTACAGCCTCCTCAATATCATGATCAGTAACTTTTGAAACTGGATCAATAATTCTAGACGCCTCTACAACAACCTTATCAAATTGCTCCGTTCGTCTGTAATAATCATTAATAGCATCACGTAAAGCTTTGTCGCACAAAACAGAACAATGAAACTTCCTTTGTGGCAATCCGCCCAGTCTTTCCATTATAAGCTGTGGTTTTAGCTTTCTTGCTTCGGTTAATGTCATACCATCGTTTTCTGTAATCATAACAGATGCCATTGAAGTTGAAGCAATTGCACTTCCACAACCAAATGTCTTCCATTTAAACTCTTGAATTTTTTCAGTCTCTTTATCTACTTTTAACCAAACACGTAATTCATCTCCGCACGCAGGTGATCCCACCTTACCAATACCATTATACTGAGACTCATCAACTTCATTTAACAAAAAATTTTTAGGATTAAAAAAATGATCCTTTACAATATCTGAATAAAACCAGGATTTGGTTTTATCATGTGAAGATACGTCTCCTTTCGTTCCTTTTATTGAGTCTTGTTTATGTGACATATTATATATAATATTTTTCATCTACGTTTACTGGACTAATTGCCCTTAGTTTTTCAACAAGAGGAGGTAATGTTTTTAGCACATAATCAATATCATCACTTGTTGTTGATTGACCTAATGTAAACCTCAAAGAACCATGTGCAACCTCATAAGGAAGTCCTAGGGAGAGTATAACATGAGAAGGATCCAGTGATGCACTAGTGCAAGCAGATCCAGTTGAAGCATAAATACCTGAGGCATCTAAATAAAGCAACAAAGCCTCACCTTCTATGTCCATAAAAGATATATTTACGTTATTAGGCAACCTTTTATCTCTACTTCCATTTAATCTTGTTTTTGAAATTCCATTCAAACAGCCATCGATTAACTTATCTCTTAAAAATAAAAGACGTTCTGTTTCTTTTTCTTTATTTTCTTGAACAAGCTCTAATGCTTTTGCGAGTCCAATGATTGCAGCAACATTTTCTGTACCTGGTCTTATTGCTCTTTCTTGTGCACCACCAAACTGTAATGGCTGCAGTTTAATACCTCGTTTTAAATATAGAGCTCCCACACCTTTTGGGCCATACATTTTTGATCCATTAAATGTAAGCATGTCTACATGTAATTTCTCAACATCTAAATCAAGATAACCTGTAGCCTGACATGCATCTGTGTGAAATACAGGAAATGTTTTTTTATTCTCTTGCCTATACTTCTTAATTGAATTACCTATTTTTGAAATTGGTTCTATTGTTCCAATTTCATTATTTGCATACATAATTGAAATTAAAATTGTATCATCACGAATCTCAGACAAAACTGAATCTTCTGATATCACTCCGAACTTGTCTGGTTTAATATAAGTAACATCAAAACCTTCTTTTCTCTCAAGATGCATAAATGCTTCAAGTACAGCATGATGCTCCAGTTTAGATGTAATTATATGCTTTCCATTTTTTTGATTCATTCTTGCATAGCCTAAAATAGCAAGATTGTCTGATTCAGTTCCTCCTGAAGTAAATAATATCTCATCCGGTCTTACATTTAAGTTTTTTGCGATACTTTCACGTGCATCATGCATGTCGTCTTTTATATTTTTACCAAGCATGTGAAAACTTGATGGATTGCCATACTCCTCTTTTAGATAAGGTAACATAACATCAACGACGCGTGGGTCGACTGATGTTGTTGCGGCATTATCTAAATAAACTTGTCTTTCTTCCATAGTTAAAGGAGATTAACAAAAAAACAGACTTATATCAAGACTGCCTCATAAAGTAAAAAAGATACTTAAATTGTTACAGTTACACCAAAATAAGAACTAACAGCCATTCCTATAATATATCCTACAAATGCTGCAGCTAAAGATACTCCAGCCATTTCAGCACCGCTTTTAAAAGGTGATCGTTTTGTAAAACCAGAAGCCCATACACCAACCATAAATAATGTAATCGCAGTAATAACTATAGATGGAATCATGGCATTTTTAACTGTTGTAAAAAAATACGGCATCAAAGGAACAAAACCTCCAATAAAATAAAATATCCCCATAACAAAAGCTGACCTTATTGGATACACAAAATGATCATCGTACGACTTACCATCCTCCTTGTGTAACTGCTTATCAGCATCATAAGAAGACTTAGAGGATAAATAACTACCAGCAGCCATAGACATACCTTCTGCTGCTATAAGCACTAGACCTGATAAAATTACAATATAAGTACTTTGTGTCCCAACAGCTATTCCAGTTATTGCACCAAGTGTTGAAACCAGCGAATCTTCTAAACCAAAAACTATTTCTCTGATTGACTCTGCCACTTGTCTTTTTAATGTATTTTTTTTCATACTAAAAAATTATATCGCTGTAGTATAATAACTCAAAATATTAATAATAAAAACAGTGTACTTTGTACACTGTTTTTATTATGGAGGCCACGGCCGGATTCGAACCGGCGCATCGCGGTTTTGCAGACCGCTGCGTTAGCCACTTCGCCACGTGGCCACCAGCTCGCAAAATGTATCAAATATCATAAAGAAAATCAATACATAAAAAACAAAAACAAGATGGATTTTTTACTAAAACACTTCTATGTTTGCATATCTTAAACCAAATGCTCTTGCGTCTGTTTTATGCTTCATCCATATATCCATTCTATGATAATAACGTCTGTTCATTCTGTCCTCAACATAAAACACCCTATCACCATATAACTCTGGAATACGAACACGAGTTCCTATAGGTAAGAAGTTTGCTGCAACAACGTTCTCGATATTACGCTTACAAACGTCCAAACCAGAAGCTGTTATACAAGGAGTGTCGTCTGTTTGTTCTGGAAGGGAGTTGTACGCAGTAATTGGTATATAATAATTCCTACGTGCTTTTGAGTTTTTAGCCTTTGGTAGTGAACCATATGGCTTAGTCTCATTTTGCATTGCAGAAATAACCAACTGTACAGTTTTCCTGTCAGGTAAGATGTTCTCATTTTCAATATCAGCATTAGCCACGCTTGGAACTAAAACATATGATGCCACAACAAAAACAAACGCAACAACAGATATATCAAAAGAAAAATCTCTTATCTTTGTTGTTGTTCGTTCAAACCTTACCCACCTCTGATAAAAATATTCTAAAATTGAACGAACATAAAAAGAATCATTACTCCAATAATTATTTAATTTTTCTTGTATTCTTGAGTTGATATTCAATAAATACTTTTTTATTGTATTATTCCACATACCCAGCGACACCATCCTCATGTTTAGTTGCGCAGGACATGGGAAATAAAAAAACCCCCTCTTTGGGAGCGGCATAAAAATATCATAAAAAACCAAAAATGTCAACTATTTTGTAATGTCTTTTTTAAATAATCTATAAAATATTTTTTAAAATTTTTCCATAATTTTTATTAATGTAAGTATATTTTTTTATTGAATAATCCCTTTATTCAACAGTGACACTTTTTGCTAGGTTGCGCGGCATATCAGGATTTAAACCTTTTTCACAAGATACATAATATGCAAATAATTGTAATGGAATTGTGGCAACAACTGGAAGTAAGTATTCTGAAATATTTGGTATGTAGATAACATTATTTGTGAACTTGTCTAAATCAGTATTTCCACTTGTTGTAACACAAATCATTGGACATTTTCTAGCATTTAATTCTTCTATATTTGATAAAGTTTTTGTATAAACTGAATCTTTTGGACACAATACAATAGCCGGAAACCCCTCATCAATTAAAGCGATTGGGCCGTGCTTCATTTCACCTGTCGTATATCCTTCAGCATGAATATAACTAACCTCTTTTAGTTTTAAAGATCCTTCATATGCAATGGGTGCCATAAATTTTCTACCAAGAAAAAAACAATTATTTATGTCAGAAAACTGTTTTGCAACATCTTTTATATAATCTTTACTTTTAAGTAAGCCTTTAATATTTTTTGGTAATTCTGTTAATGACTTAATAAGTTCCAATCCTTCTTTTTTAGAAAAATTTCCATTCTCTCTTCCCACATATAAAGCAAGTAAACACAAAACCACAACCTGAGACACAAATGCTTTTGTAGAAGCAACACCAACCTCTGGTCCAGCATGATTATATACACCAGCATCTGTTTCTCTTGCTATCGTAGAACCAACAGTATTTACAATTCCTAATGTTAATACATTTTTTCGCTTCGCCTCTCTTATTGCCTCAAGTGTATCTGCTGTTTCACCAGACTGTGATATTGCAAGTACAGCAGTACGTTGTGACAATATTGGTTTTCTGTACCTAAACTCTGAAGCAAGCTCAACTTCTACTGGAATCCCTGCAATCTGTTCAATTAAATACTCTCCGATAAGACCTGCATAATAAGCACTTCCACAACCAACAATAACAATTCTATCAATTTCTTTTAATTTACACTCGACATCTTTTAGACCACCCAAAACTGCGGTTCCTTTGTGAAAATCAATTCGTCCTCTGATAGAATTCTGTACTGTTTCTGGTTGTTCTAATATCTCTTTTAACATGAAGTGTGGTTGGCCGTTTTTTTGTGCACCTAAATAATCCCAAGAAATTTCAGTAACTGATTTTTTAATTTTTAAACGATCTATTGTTTCAATTGCAATATCACCCCCATCAATCAAAACAACCTCTCCGTCATCTAAATATATAACATCTTTTGTATGTTTTACTATTGCCGTTATGTCAGACGCAATTAGATATTCATTGACACCAACACCAACAACCAGAGGACTGCCCATTCTTGCACCAATTATTTTATTCTCACCCTTAAATACAGCAACGAGACCGTATGTGCCTCGTAAATGAGATAATGTTTTATGAAAAGACTCAACAAACGAATAACCTTGATCAATAAAATTTTCGATCATATGAGCTATGACCTCTGAATCTGTATCTGAGTCAAAACCATGACCAGTTGATATTAATACACTCCTTAAATCTTCATGGTTTTCTATAATTCCATTATGAACAATGGAAATTTTTCCAGAACAATCCCTGTGTGGATGAGAATTATTTTCTGACGGCATACCATGAGTGGCCCATCTTGTATGAGCTATTCCTATGCACCCATCAATATCACTGTGTTGTTTAATTTTTTTTTCTAAATTAACAATCCTTCCCTCTGCTCTAACCGTCTTCATTCCCCCATCAACACCAATAATAGACACACCCGATGAATCATACCCTCTGTACTAAAGAGATTTCAGTCCATTAATTAATATATTTAATGCTGGTCTTTTTCCAAAATAACCAATTATTCCACACATAATAAGTATATTCTATGTTTATTATCGCTTATACCAACATAAATTACCTATAATTGTGGAAAAAACATTTGTGTGCGCATTTGTCTACATATAAAACATCAGTTTTTGTCATTATGTGGCCTACAAATATAAAAAAACAAACAGAACATGTAAAATATGGTGTAAAGCCTTTAAAAATAGGATTATATGAGGTATCCTGCATCATGATATATGTCAAAACACACATACAATAGACAAGGATGGCAAAAAAATAAACGCCATAGAAAAAAAAGAAAACCTCAGCAAAAACAAAAAGATGGAAACTTATTAAAAAACTTAATTCTTGTTGGGTTGTTATTTGTGATTGCTGGTTCCTTGATATTGGTTGGAATAATTGCATACATGAGTAGAAACCTACCAAACCCAGACAGCCTTACTGAAAGAACAATTTCACAGACAACAAAAATATATGATAAATCTGGTGAAAATTTATTGTATGAAATTTTCGGTGATGAAAACAGAACACTGAAACAATTAAAAGAAGGATTTTGTCATGATGATAAAAAAATGTCTTTTGATGAAACCGGTGTTCCTATTTTTGCTGTGCAAGCAACCATAGCAGCAGAAGACAGAAAATTTTGTTCTCACGGAGGCTTTGATGTAAGAGGAATATTAAGAGCCGTTTTTCAAAATCTAAGAGGTAAAAGAGTTGGAGGATCAACACTTACACAACAACTTGTAAAAAATGCAATCCTTTCAAATGAAAAAACAATTTCAAGAAAAATAAAAGAATTGATGCTTTCAATAGAACTTGAGAGGCGATATTCAAAAGATGAAATTCTTCAAATTTATTTCAATGAAATACCATATGGATCAACTTTTTATGGAATAGAAGCTGCTTCACAAAATTACTTTAATAAAACAGCAAATGATTTAACACTGTCAGAAGCAGCTACGCTAGCATCTCTACCGAAAGCACCTACAACATATTTAAACAATCCAGACAGACTTCATGCTCGTCGTAATTATATATTAAATGAAATGAATGAACTTGGTTTTATTACAAATGAAGAAGCAGAACAAGCAATAAAAGAAGAAACTCCAACAGAAATACAGGTAATAAATATTAAGGCACCTCATTTTGTAATGTATGTAAAAGAACAACTAGAAGAACTATACGGAAGACGCACAGTTGAAGAAGGTGGTTTAAAAGTAATAACAACATTAGATTTTGAAATTCAAGAAATTGCAGAAGAAGAAGTAAAAAAAGGTGTTGAAGAAATAGGTGAAATAAAAGGTTTTAACAATGCATCATTGGTGGCAATTAACCCTAAAAATGGGCACATTTTGTCTATGGTGGGTTCAAAAGATTTTTTTGACGATGAAATTGATGGTCAAGTAAACATAGCAACAAGATTACGACAACCCGGATCAAGCTTTAAACCAATTGTTTACACAAAGGCGTTTGAACTTGGATACACACCAAACACTGTTCTTTGGGATGTTGTAACAGAGTTTGCTTCTGCTACAGGACCTTATATACCAAACAATTATGACTTAGAAGAACGTGGGCCTGTGCGTGTAAGAAATGCGCTTCAGGGATCATTGAACATCCCTGCTGTAAAAATGATCTACTTGGTTGGTATAGAGAATGCATTAGACTTTGCAAAAAAACTTGGTTACACCTCCTTTAACGACTACTCAAATTTTGGACTATCCCTGGTGTTGGGTGGTGGTGAGGTAAAATTACTAGAACATGTTAATGCATACGCTGTGCTTGCAAATGATGGAATAAGAAATGACCATGTTTCAATATTGAAGGTTGAAGATTCAAATGGTGTTGTTTTAGATGAATGGAAAGAGCGTGATGGTAAAAGAGTAATAGATGAAAACATAACAAGAACAATCAACCATGTATTGTCTGACAATGATGCAAGAACTCCTTTTTTTGGAGCTAGTAGCACACTTAACATACCTGGATATAAAGTTGCAGCAAAAACAGGAACAACAAATGATTACAGAGATGGTTGGTTGATGGGATATACACCATCAATTTCAATAGGTGTGTGGGCTGGTAATAATGATAATACTAAAATGAAAAAAGGCTCTGGTGGTTCATCTGCGGCTGGTCCTATATGGAACTCTTTTACAAAAAAAGTTTTACAAAAAATACCATCAGAAAATTTTCCATCACCAATAATAGAATCGACTGGTAAACAAATACTTGATGGTGAAATAGCATCTCAAAAAATTATAATAGATAAGATGTCTGGTAAAATTGCAACTGAATTTACACCTGAATCACAAAAAGAAGAAGTTTTGTTTGCTGAATACCACTCAGCTCTTCATTATATAAACAAATCGGATCCTACTGGATCTAAACCAAAAAATCCTGAAAATGATTCTCAATATGAATTTTGGGAAAATGCAATTCAACAATGGATAAAGAAAAAGGAAGAAGAAACTGGTATAAAAATTACACAAAACGCCCCACCAACAGAAACAGACGACGTACATACAACAAAAAATATACCAATAGTACATTTCTTAACACCAATAGAAGGGCAGGATTTTGAAAGAGAATTATCTGTTGAAATAAATGCACAAGCACCCAGAGGTATATCTAGAATAGAATTATATATTGATGGACAATATCTAGACTCAGACTCAAATTATCCATATAAGTTTGTAAACACATTACCTGCTCAAATCAAAAAAGGTTTTCATACAATTAAAGCTATTGCTTATGATGATGTGGAAAATGCAGGATCAGATACTATTAGTATAAACATAAACCAAAACTCAAAAGATGCTGTTATAGAAATAATTGATCCAACTAACAAACAAAAAATAGAAAGAATTATAGACGAGTACACTGTAGTACTCCAATTAAAAGATCCGAACAACTATCTTGCTGTAACAATATATGCAAACCCTATTGGTGCAGGAAAAAAACAAACAGTTGGACAAATAATAAACCCCTCCACTCCCTTTGTAACAATACCTTGGTTACTACCAAAAAATGGATCTTGGGCACTGTCAGCAAAAGCTAGACCAAAAGATGGATCAAAGGATATATTTTCAACCGGATCAATTGTGTATATAAAATCTGTTGAAACAAACGAATCAAACAAAGAAGATTCTGAGAGTATAGAAACAGAAGAAACAAACAATGATTTAGAAGAAGAAATTTTTATACCTATAGAAGAAATAACTTTATTTTAAAACAGGCCTAAGGCCTGTTTTACTTTTAATTATTGCTTTATAGGCATAACTAAATACCTATATTTTTCTGTGCTATTAATTGGTGTAATAAGACATGGGTTTGATGGATCAATCATTTCAAAAATAATTCTATCATCAGAAATTACCTGAAGACCATCTAATAAATATCTAAAATTTACTGTAACAGAGTTATTTGCACCTTTTATATCAGCTGAACACGTGGTTATATTATTACCTCTAGTTGAATCGATTGCCTTTACATACAAAAGCTTACTCTCTACATCAAACTCTAAAGTAACATCAAACAACCCTGTTTTAGAGAATAAACTAGCTGTTTTTACTGCTTTAATAAAATCATTTTTATCTATAACAACTTTTGTTTGAAATTGGTCTGGGATAATTTGTTTATAATCTGGATATTCCTGATCTATAACTCTTGATATCAGTTCAACTTTTCCATAAACAAAAACTATTTGATTTTCAGATAAATTCATTGAAACAGAAGATGGTACATCAACATCATCCTTGAATACAGATATTATTCTACTTAACTCAGTTAATGTTTGTGCTGGTATGACTAAACTATGTTCTTTATCAACACCACTGATTACAGGAATTGTTTTTTCAGATAAACGGTATGAGTCTGTTGAAGCTAAAGTTAACCTTCCTTCACTGTCTTTTATAAAAAATCTTAATAGTATACCAGTTAATTCTGGACGTGCTTCGTTTGTTGCTACTGAAAACAAAACCTTAGATAAAGCTTTTTTTAAATCATCTGCTGGTATTTCAAAAGTGTGTTTATGATCAATTTTTGGTACTAATGGAAATTCTGAGGCTGGTAAACCGTTAATTTTAGTTTTATAATTTCCACATTTTATATTTATATTATCTTGTTCTGTTACCAAATGAATTGTTTCATTTGGTAACAAGGAAACATAATCAAAAAATAATTTTGATGGTATTGTGTGTTCTCCAGATTCATCGACTTTTCCACGAACTGTACAATTAACAGCAACTTCAAGATTTGTAGATGTAAATCTAATTTTCCCTCCTTCTGCTTTAACAAGGACATTTTGTAATATAGGTAAATTAACTTTCCTATTTATTAAATGGCTAGTGATACTCAATCCTTGATGTAGATTGTCTCTTGTACAACTGAGTTTCATAGTATGATTATTAGATTTTTTTTTTAAATAATATTTAATAAATGATAATAATAAGGACTGTGGATTGTGTGGATATTACTAAAAAAGTACTTAACTCAGGCATTTTTTAGTAATATAGATGTTAATGACTTAGTGTATTACATGCTTGTTATAAAGAGGATAAGTTTTAGATGTTTTTTATAAGTTATTTATACATAAAGTGGTGGCAGTTAGTACACAGACTTACATGCAAAAAAACAACAAGGATAAGTTGTTGACTACAGTGCGTATAACCTTTGTTTAATTAATTCCATATCATGTTGTAGTTTTTCATCTTCTGTTAAACATCTAGATATCTTGTCATATGCATGCATTGCTGTTGTGTGATCTCTTCCACCAAGCTCTGTTCCAATTGATGGATAACTAGCTTTCATTTCCTCACGCATTAGATACATCACAATCTGTCTTGGGAATGCTAGTCTTTTTTGTCTTGATTTTCCAAGTAAATCCTCACACTGAACATCAAAATAGGCCGCAACAGTTATAATTAACTGCTTAGGTGTGATTGTCTTCTTTATAGATGCGGGTTGAAAGTTGGTTAATATAGGTTTAACACTTTCAATTGTCGGTCTCATGTTTTTAAATTGATGAAAAGCAATGATTTTATTTAAAGCACCTTCTAATTCTCTTACATTTGTTTGAACCACTGTTGCAACATGATGAAGAATATTTCTTTCTAGCTGGTAGTTTTTTGCTCTACATTTTAATTCAAGGATTGCTACACGTGTTTCAAAATCAGGTGATCCAACATCTGCCAGCATTCCACACTCAAATCTAGAAACAAGCCTATTTTCAAGGGCCGGAATAGCTTTTGGGGGTCTGTCCGAGGATATTATTATTTGTTTATTATTCTGGTAAAGTTGATTGAATGTATGGAAAAATTCTTCTTGGGTACCCTCTTTTCCTGTTATAAACTGAATATCATCAACAAGCAAAACATCAACTGTTCTATATCTGTTTTTAAATTGTGCTACACGACCACTTCTTAATCCATTTATAAAATCTGTAGTAAATCTTTCACAAGTAACGTATAAAATTTTTGTTTTCGGGTTTTTTCTTAACAACTCATTACCAACAGCTTGTAATAAATGTGTTTTTCCAAGACCAACACCCCCATATATATACAAAGGGTTGTACATTCCACCAGGTTGATTTGTTACTGCTTGTGCTGCGGCATGAGCTAGTTCGTTTTGTTTACCAACAATAAATGTTTCAAAATTATATTTAGCATTTAATGAAAATTCACCACTCCTTATTTCTAAAGGTTCATTATTATTTGTTAAAAAGCTGACATTTTCCAACTCTTTTTCAGCAGCTGCACCGGGTTCTACTATTTGTATGTTTTGAACATTTACAGGCTTAAGTTCAACCTTATAAGTTAGTTGTTTTATGTTTCCGTTTGTTAAATTTTGAAGAGACATTATAATATCTTTTGAGTATTTTTTTTCTAACCATGCTTTTGTAAACATGTTTGGAACACCAATTGTAATTTTTTTATCATCAACCTCTGAAATAAAAGTATTTTTAAACCAAGTTGTAAAGTTGGCCTTACTTAAAGTAATTTCAAGTTCACCTAGCACAGACTGCCAAAGTTCATTGGTATTCATAGTATTTTAAAATAATCCTTCCTCTTTAAATTAGCTGACGATCATCAGTTTAACTTATTTGTCCACAAGTGAGCAAGTGCCTCTAAACTGTGTATGGGGGTTGATGAATTGTGGATATTATGTTAGTATCCGACCACCGTAAAAGTCATAATATATTCAATATGCCTAAAAGAACACACCAACCTAAAAAAAGAAAAAGATCTAGGGTGCACGGATTTATGGCCAGGATGGCATCAAAGGCCGGCCGAAACATTTTAAAGCGTCGAAGGAGTAAAGGACGTAAGAAGATAAGTGCATAATATGCTTAATAAGAAGCATAGACTAAGATTAGAAAAAGATATAAAAACGCTCTTTGCCAAAGGTAAGGGCGTTTTTGGTATTTGTATAGGTATTAAATACATGAAAAATAATTTAGAGGATTCAAGGTTTACTGTTATTGTTGGCACAAAGGTTTCAAAAAAAGCCGTTGAAAGAAATAGGTTAAAAAGACAAATCCGAGCAGTTATTAGAAAGAACATAGATAATTTTGTGCCAGGGTATGATGTTGTTTTTTTTGGAAAAAAAGAATCATTAAACAAAGACACTAAAGAGCTAGAAAAACAAATATTAAACGTTCTTAAAAAAACAATTTTATTAAAGTAGCTAATATTATATTTTTTCCTAGAATTATTGTTTTAAAAATAATTCGTTTATATCAAAAAACATTATCTTTTGATCATGGGATTTTTAAATATTTATATCCGAATGGGTTTTGTAAATTTTATCCAACATGTTCTGAATATGGATATGGTTGTATAGAAAAGCATGGGATTATAAAAGGAACAAAACTTATATTAATAAGAATATTAAAGTGCAATCCATTTTCACAAGGTGGATTAGACAAAGTTCCTGACAAAAAACACCTAAATTAAGGTGTTTTTGTAATTTTTATATGTTTTATTTTTGAGGTTACACCTCTTATAATTTTAATTTGTGATTTAGGAATATTTAATTCTTTTGAGAGCGCCAGAATTACAGCTTTATTTGCTTTTCCATTTTTTGGTTGCTCTGTTACAGAGATTTTTATTGTATCTTCGTCTAACCATGTAATTTTTTTTTCTTTTGAAGATGGTTTGACAAACACTGTTAGAATCATAAACATTCTTCTGCCAATCCTTTTGTGATATTAATAAGCTGATCATGTATGTGTTTATTTGTTGCAACCAAATCCGGACTTTTGTGTCCCCACTTATTTCCACAATAATCAGTTACTTTTCCACCAGCTTCTTTTACTAAAAGTGCACCAGCAGCAGTGTCCCAAGATTTTGCACCAGACAAAATTACAGAATCCGCACGTCCAGCAGCAACAGATGCAAGCATTATGGCAGCAGAACCAAGTCTTCTAAAATAAGACGTTTCTTTTTCAAGGTTGCAAATAATAGTTGCGTGCTTATCTCTGTCTTTTTGTTTGTGACCTCTTCCAGCAAAAAGCATTCCTCCTCGAGTAAGAACTCTGTCAGATGTATTAATTGGCTCATTATTAAGGGTTGAGCCTTTTCCTTTTTCTGCAACAAACATCTCATCACCCTTGGGGTCATATATGATTCCAAGCTGTGTTTCACTGTTATTTATAAAAGCTATAGCAACAGCAAAAAGAGGTAGCTTAACAATATAATTAGAAGTTCCATCTAATGGGTCTATTATCCATGTTGGTCCATTTCCTATTATTTTATCTTCTTCTTTTCCTGACTCTTCACTAATTATTTTATGATCTGGAAATTTTGATTTTATTATATTGATAATAATTTCATTACTTTTTAGATCTATTTCAGTGACTTTTGAGCTATCTTCTTTGTATTTTACTGCATGGATTTTATATAAATTTTCCATTAGGAAACTACCAGCCTCTTTAGCTGCTTTTATACCAATGCTTCTTGTTAAATTTGACATGTATACACTCTAGCCTGATCTGAATGATTTGAGAAGGGTTATTTCCTTCGCACGATTGTCATTTAATGGGGTTTCAAGGATAAGATCAATGTTTTGCAAGTCTTTGTGTTGAACAAAATATTTGAATGCATCTTCACCTATATACCCTTTTCCAATATTTTCATGTCTATCTTTATGTTCATTTAAATCTACCTTAGAATCATTTACATGAGATGCTACTAATTTATTTAAACCAATATGTTTATCAAATTCCTTCATGACAAGATTTAGTCCCGATTGGTCTCTAAGGTCATATCCACTAGCAAATGCGTGTTGTGTGTCAAAACAGACGCCTATGGCATCACTGTATTTAGAACCGTTTATAAAAGATCCAACTTCCTCAAAACGATCACCCATTATAGCGCCTGCACCAGCAGAAATTTCAATAAGTAACTGACAAGTACCTTCATATCCATTAAGTATCTTATCTAGTGCTGCAATTACCATTTCTGCACCTTTTTCTTCACCAACATCTTTTGCACTTCCTGGGTGAAACATCATTGCTTTGCATCCAAGTAAGGTACCTCTTTCAAGTTCTTCTCTTAAAATAGAAATAGACGCATGATAAATTCTGGGTTTTGATGATGCTAGATTTATAAAATATGGAGAATGAATATAGGCTGCTTTAATATTATTTTCATTCATTGCATTTTGAAATTTTTCCTTCAACTCATCTGTTATTGGTTTTGGTTTTCCTCCTTGTGGTGGTCTTGAAAACATTTGCAAAACCTCACAACCAATTTCTGCTGCGTTTTTTGGTGAATTAAAAACTCCACCAGCTGCTGATACGTGTGCTCCTATGTACATAAATAAAAAAGTGATGTATTAACCATCACTTTTTACCATTGTTTCCCTTAGTAGATCAATAACCTTTCTGTTTTTCATCATTTGCTCTGCTTGATCACGATACTCTGGAGAAAAAATCTTTTTCTTAGCTTCTTCATTATCGTACTGTTTTGCTACGTTGTCTATTTCGTTATCAATATCTTCTTCTTTTATTTTAATATTCTTATCGTTAGCAATTGTTTTCATTATAAGAGCAACTTTTATCCGTGTCATTGCCTGTGTAGAAAACTCTACCTTCATTTGTGTTACTGTTTTATTTATGTTTTTCAAATACTCATTAAAATCATGACCCTGAGCCTCTACCCCCTGTTTAAGTTCGTGTATCATTTTATTAATCTCTTCATTTAGAAGTAGTTCTGGAATTTCATCAAATCTTGAATTTTTTGCAATAAGTTCTAACATTTCTTTTTCTTGTCTGAAACGCTCTTCCTGATTTTTTTCTTTTTGTATGTTTGTGCTAATTGTAGTCTTAAGATTTTCTAGGTCTTTCATACCTAGTGTTTTTGAAAATTCATCATTCACTTCAGGAGTTTCAAGATGATATATTTCTTTTATTGTAATTTCAAATTCAACTTCATTACCCGCGAGTATTTTTTGAACATGCTCTTTTGGAAATTTTAATGAAAAAGTTTTATTATCATTCTCTTTTAATCCAACAACCTTCTCTTTTAATCCTGGAATATAATAATCCTCTGTTAAATAAATTGCATGATTTGGTGATTGACCTCCTTCAACAGGTACACCATCTTTTTTCATATTCATTGAAACAATGATTTTATCTTTATCTGTAATTTCTGTTCCATTTTCTGCACGAACCTCTTTGGTTTGCATTCTTCTTAGGTCATTTAGCGCAAGTTCAATATCATTATCTGTAACACTTGCATCATTTGCTTTAACTTCAAGCTTCTCATAGTCAGCAATTGATGTAGTTTGTGGCATTTTAGAAACCTCAGCTGTAAAAACAATATCGTTTTCTGGTGCAAGCTTAACAACATCTATTTTTGGAGAGCCGACAGTTTCTAGGTTGTTTGCTAGTATTGCTTCAACATAAGATTTTCTTACAATTGTCTCAAGAGCTTCTTCATAGATTTTCATTTCACCAAACCTACTTTTTACAATATCGTAAGGTGCTTTACCTGGACGAAATCCTGGTATAGCAGAACCAGAAGCCAACCTGTTTGATGCTTCTTCTAAATAAGGTTGTGCTTCGTTAACTGTAATTGTAATAGTTAACTTAATTGTATTTTTTTCTTTTTGCTCAATTTGTACATCAGACATATTTTGTTTTTAGTTAGGCGACTATATCTTCAGAATGGTTTTTTGTCAATAAAAAAACTGGCCATTTAGACCAGTTTTTAATGGTTTATGCTACTAATATTACTATCAATAACGCCACAATATTTAAGATCTTAATCATTGGATTAATTGCAGGTCCAGCAGTGTCTTTGTACGGATCACCAACCGTGTCACCTGTTACAGACGCTTTATGTGCGTCCGATCCTTTACCTCCGTAGTTTCCTGTTTCAATATATTTTTTTGCATTGTCCCAAGCTCCACCACCAGCAGTCATGGAAATGGCTACAAATAA
>JAAZYG010000033.1 GCA_014239775.1 Candidatus Uhrbacteria bacterium
TCTGAAGATCGCCAAGTGATTGAATATCGAGAAATAGGACCTGGATTTGATTATCTGGGCAGACTCGAATTTCAACACGACTAGCACACTAACCTGACAAAATGTCGGGTTTTTTTATTTTATACTTAATTTGACCAATCTTTCTCATTAAAATATACCCCACATTCTATAGGTGCATATAAAAAATAAGGTCATGTCTGACCTTATTTTTTATTTAACTTCCTATACGATCTTAAAAGACTTCATTACATTATGGTGTCAAGATTACAAATCCATCAAAATTAACCCATGGGTTAATAACTCTTTCATCACCTTCGACACCTCCAGAAGCACTACAATTTCCATTTCCTGAACCATCGTCTGGACAACTAGCAATATCACATTCATCATCTTTAATAAAGCATCCATCTGTTCCATCTACAGAACTTCCGTTACAAAAACCTGTACACCATCCCCAATTATCCAACACATGAGCTCTTGGTTGGTACACACATGCACCTGAACCACCAGAAGCAACACCACCAGTACAAGGAGAATTTATTAATCGTCCATTTTCTTCCTCACAAACAGACAGGCCATGTTGAATCTCAGGTGTACATATATAATCATGCGTAAACTTCATATAACTATTACTACATGCCTCCTCAGTCTTTGCAAAATCCATATTAATACCTCCACAAATAGGATTTCCAGCCAAATCTAAACCACGATGATTTTTGTAAAAATTGTCATTTACAGCCATCGCATTTGGTGGAGTTTGCGAGTCTGTTGGCCAATCAAGATTTGAATTCTCACCGTCACCCCAATCTACAACAACTCTTCTTATAGGCATCTGATTTTTATTTGCTTCAGTGTAAAAACTTACATCAACTCTCTTAAATGCACCACCGTTTACAATACCTCCACTTTGGCCAGCAACACTAATCGTATTATCAGCCCCTTCACGTGCCTGATCACCTAAAAACAAACCTAATGATCTAATTATAGGAGATGTAGGAGTACCATCTTCAGAGCCATCACCTACCACACGCATATTCCATGACCAATCATGAGTAGGAAAAGGTGTTTTATTATATGCACCATCCCAACCACCAGAACTCAATGCTCCAAAACCATCATAAGCTGGCCAGTTTTCCTCCTTTTTCAAAAAGACATGATCTTTTGTTTTTGCTGTCCACTCTGCCAAAGTATTAATTGAATTGTTCTTAAAAAACTCATCATCAAAAGTACTCAAGCTAAAGGATTGTGCAAACAAATCATTTAATCGACTCATTCCAATTGGTATTGCGTTTTCTATAGTGCCTCCATCAATATATGTAATTTCTGGTTTTTGAATATCTGCAACACAAGAACCCCATCCCATAACGTTCGTCTGGAAGCTGCAAAAGTTAGGCGAGCAGACACTTGTTCCTGCAAAACAATTCGCATTATTCAAAGGACCACCTTGACATTTTGGAGTATTTCCAAGACCAGGATCAGCACCATTTTTATCCTCCCATTCACAAGGCACAGTACATAATTCATCTTTACATTTAGATAATTTATGAGAATGCTCCTCATCTGGAAAATATGCATCCATACACTGATCATTATTTGTACAGGACACCTCATCATCACCCTCACCAAACCCACACCAATCCTCAGCCTTATCTGTACAAGACGCTCCAGGATGCAAGCTTCCTGTCATGCTCCTACAAATCTTATCACCAACACATTCAACAGGACGACCACCAGCTGGTGCACTTCCACTATTATCCCAGTTACATTCACCATCTTCTTGGCACCATTTATTTGAAGTACCTGCCGTAGGTGGTGTAACAATTAGTCCACCAACTCCATAAGTTGCAACAGTTAAAAATCCATAAGCCACAGCAGCTTCTGCAAGCCTTCCACCTTCCAATTGCTGTACATACTGATTATCCGCAAGCCCTGCTGGTGGCTGATAAACAGACACATTATAATATGGTCTTGCATCAGCACCAGCAACACCTAAATCATGACGATCTGATGTGTTAGTTAGTTCCCAATCACCAGTACATGACAGATCTGCTGGGGGTATTCCTGACGCATTTGTAATAGGAGATAAACACATTACAGGTTTGTTTGGATACATATCTGAGAAACCACTATCACTCTCTATAAGAGACTGTATATTTCGTGCTGCACCAAAAGGAACTATGTCCGTATCATACTCATACTGAATAACACCTTCAAATTTCTTAGTACCAGATTCCCACACCCTATTTGTCCATGCATAATTATACACATTATCACTAGTAAGAGTTGAACTAGAAACCTCAACAGTGCTTAAGCAAGCAACATATGAATCATAATGACCAGGTGCACCACCATCATTACCATCTGTAAATAACATTGCCTTATCTTGTGGAACACCTTTTACCTCACAATCATTAAAAAATGTTTTTGCTGGATGATAATCACCTTTCTCCTTTGGAAAAAATATACGAGTACCATCATTTGCGGATTTGGTAAAACCATCTCCTGGTACACTAGGATTATTGCTATTAAAAGGAGGTAAGCATGGGTCTCCTTTATCGCCACCACCATCACTTTCCGTCTTATAAGAACCAAAAGGTACACAATAGTATGGATAATCATCTCCACCAGATTTACAACCATCAGGACTACCATCACCACAACCTTGTGACATAACAGCAAAATAACCTATATCACAATTTGCTCCTTGATAGTCATCATCATCCTCTAAAGCTTCTTGACTCCACTCATTATCACACCAACTCACAGAATCCTCTGCACACATTTTTGGTGAAGTTTTTACGTCATAGAACAATGAAATATCTGCACAATAATTTACATCCTCAGGTTTAAAACCTGCAGAAAGATACTTTGCAAAAAGATCTGTTGATCCACTAAGCTGATCAATTGGCATCCATGTCAAACATGCTCCTTTTGTACCTTCCTCACCTGGAACACCAAATAAAGTGATGCTTGTGTCTCTCTCAAGACACAACCCATCCCACCCATAAAAACTTTCTTTTTGATCAATCCTTTTACAAACACCACCCTCATCTTTACAGCTGGTCTTTTGTGCATTGGTTGTACATTGCATACCACTCCTGTCACCACCAACACACACAAATGTAATATTTTTAGTACTATCACTTGAGACTGTATTTAATGGATAATAATAAGTATTTATTGCACCAAGACCAGTCATCTTGTCATAGCTACACATACAATCATCTGTACGCTTACTATTAACAAGAGAACAAACATTTGAGTTATTATACATTCCAGAATATGTAAACGGTCGCGCTGCATTGTTGTCGGGTTCTTCTTTTACTTCATTTGTGTCTAAGGCATTATTTATCCATGTTTTAACCACTTTATTCGGTTGAGGTGAATCATTTTCAGGATGTGCACGGCACGACTTTGGTTCTGCAAATTCTACTTTTGAAATTTTCTCTGAAGCATTAATGGTCACTTTTATTTGGTCTGATAAACCATTCTGATCATCATCTCTGATTGATGTAATACAACTATTATTTATACAAATTCCCTCAGATGTTGTTGATGTAGAAGCACAGCTGTAACCAGCATTACATGAATCATTCGATATACATGCACTACCTAAATTTGAAACACATTTATTATACTCACAAACAGGAGTATTTATGTTTGTAGAATTTTCATCTCCTGGTATTGACCACCTACCAGCAGTTGAACAATCTGAATCAGTAACACACCCACCCTCTGTGTCTGCACCACCATGATCTGCAGATGCCATACAATATCCAATCACACATAAATCTTGTGCATTTTCACAATCTGAATCTTTTGAACATTGATTTCCAGAATTTGAACAATGACCAACCCTACATGCACCAGCATAACCAACTGCATCTGGATGAGAAACATCTGGTTTTGATGAATCACAAGGTCCAGCATTATAAACAAGATGGAAATTCTTATCATCCACAGCTTCACAGGTTCCAGAACTACAATCATCGTCATTATCACACTCAACAAATACCTTATTATCATTTTCGTCCAAAACTGTAACAGGATTATCAACTGCGGTCTGACACCTCTTGTCTGGATTCAGGTTAATCTGGTCATACAACTCTACTGGCAACTGATCTGGAATAGAAAAACCTGAATATTCACTTCCTGACCAATTTACATTACGTGCAGAATACCTCTTTTCAGTAAATATCACTGGATCTCGTGGATCCCATTGGGTACATGCGGATTCTGCTCCAATATTTTTACCTTCTGTACATAAATTTATACTGTCACAAACAACATCATATCTACCAGCTTCTTCATTCCACCCAGTTTTTGAACTCTGACATGCAAGCCATGCAGCACAACTTCTGTCACGATTTACTTTTATGATTTCATTTGAGTCGTTGTTTAACGGAATCACACCACCATCAGTTGAACACAAGCCTTTAACTTCTTTACCAAATTTAGAATCAAGAACAGGACAGTCACTGTCTACAATACATGACCTCTCA
>JAAZYG010000014.1 GCA_014239775.1 Candidatus Uhrbacteria bacterium
CTACAGCTCCTATAATTAGATCATTAGGTTTGTTTTTAGGTGATCAGGCACGTGAAGGGGCTGATAATACGATTAGTGTTGCTGGCCAAAGTGGAGGTGTTGTAAACGGTGGTGCATTTAAGAGAGTTGATGTAAGTTTTTATACTGAAGCAAATGCAAATCAGATGCCTATAAGAAGAGTTGTTGTAGATTGGGGTGACGGTGATAATTCAAATCTTGATTGGCCAACAGACTCGCAAACTCCACCAAATGCGTCGGCTGTAAATGATAATTTTTACAAAAACCACCGTGGTTTAGATCCATCAGGAAATCCTATTTGTGGAGGTATTAATATGGATTTTGCAAAGACTGAAGAGGCGTGTAGTAGTAGCTATATGAAGTTTACGCATGATTACATATGTACACCTCAGATTTTAAATGAACTGTCTGCGAAACCAGCTTGTAATGAAGAAAATGGGCGATTAACAAATTCTCCTTGTACTGGTGGTGTTGCTCCTGGTGGTTCAGGTGCGTGTGTGTACCAACCAAGAGCTCATTTGATGGATAATTGGGGATGGTGTACAGGTTTCTGTAACGGAAGTGATGAAGATGGAACAGATGGGTGTTATTTTGACGGTGGCGAATGTCATATTGATAATTGCCCAGACGATGGTGCAACAAATGGAGATTGTAGTGCTTCTGGAGCTGATGGTGTTTCTGATGAGGAAAGAGTTATTAACCCATGGGTTAATTTTGATGGATTTGTAATCTTGACACCATAATGTAATGAAGTCTTTTAAGATCGTAGAGGAAGTTAAGTAAAAAATAAGGTCAGACATGACCTTATTTTTTATATGTATCCCATAGAATGTTGGGTATATTTTAATGAGAAAGATTGGTCAAATTAAGTATAAAATAAAAAAACCCGACATTTTGTCAGGTTAGTGTGTTAGTCGTGTTGAAATTCGAGTCTGCCCAGATAATCAAATCCAGGTCCTATTTCTCGATATTCAATCACTTGGCGATCTTCAGATATGGTTCCTTCAATTGTATAGTTATCACTATCTCTTGTGCCAGTAAATGTATCACCGATCACAACATTGACATGCTGTGCGTTTTCAAAGTGATTAGGTGTGTGTCTTAGGTCAAGACACACACGCCAATCTTGATGAGTGTTTTCATACCACTGTGTGTCATACGGACCACCATCAAATTGGTAATATTCAATATGAGTCTTTACTTCTTGCTCATGATGATTGCTACCTTCATTGACTTCAATATAAACACCTTGTGTATTTGCACCCCATTGGTTTTCATTCCAAACAACAGTATGATTGGTTTGTCCCGTACTTTCAAATACTCCACTTATGTAAATTGGAACAAAAGCGTTAGTACCTGATGAATCTTCAAAATATATAAACGTATTATTGTACCCACGTTGGCCGTTGTCGAGCATGTGTGATACATGGACTGCATTTTTGTCATACCACTCTTGTTCAATTACACACACATTTGTATCTGTGCATTTTGGAGCATCTATGTGCTCAAGTAGTTGCAATGAACTAAGTGAGGTATCTATAAAAAATGGAGTGTCATTGATATAAAAATCTCCGATAAATCCATTCGGTGCAGTGGCCGTGATTATGAGTGTGTGTTGCTCTGTTGTATCAGATCCGTCACCGTCATTGTTTGAATTTTCTTGAGTACTTGGATCATCATTTGACCCATCTCCACATCCAGCAAAAGAAATGCTCAATATTGTTATTGAGAATAGAAAAAGCAGTCTGTGCATATCATCCTCCTTTGGATAAAAGTTCTTATCCGTCAGGACAAGTTATTGTAAAGACCTTTTTGAAATGTAAGGCTGCACTCATTTAATTTTTATAAATGTTACAACTCTTACTGTAACATTTCGCCATGAAATAATTGTTTTGTCAATAAAATTATTAATCATTCGAGTCAAAAGTGTGGACACTTATTTTTAAAAAAGAAATTTTATTTGTATGTCCAATACCAGGGTATGTTCTGTCTGGTTTTTGTTTGTGAATTTATGAGTCTCTTCACTTTTTGATAGAAATAAGGCAATATGTGCTGGTATGATAGATATAAAACAAATCCTTGAGCAGCCTGAGTTGGTTGAAAAGAGTAATAAAGCTCGTAATAAAGATATAGATCTAAAAATCGTTACAGATCTTTATAATAGACGTAATGATTTGATTCAAAAAACTCAAAAGTTACGTACAAAAGCTAATGAAATTGCATCACAAATTTCAAAAGCTGCATCAGATGATAGACAGCCCCTTATTGCAGAGGGAAAAGAGCTTAAGGTTAAGGTTAAGGATTTAGAAAAAGATCTAGCAGATGTAGAGAGTAAATATAAAGAAGAATTGCAAAAGTATCCAAACGTTTTAAGAGATGATGTGCCTGTCGGTAAAGATGAATCAGACAATAAAGAGTTGCGTAAGTTTGGTGAGCCTACAAAGTTAGATTTTGAACCAAAAGACCATCTTGATTTAGGCGAGGCTCTTGGGATAATAGATATGCAACGTGCTGCAAAAGTCTCAGGAGCACGATTTTCTTACCTAAAAGGTGATGCTGTAATGCTAGAGTATGCACTTATTCAGTATGCACTTTCAGAACTTGTAAAAGAAGGTTTTACTCCTGTATTACCACCTCACATGATATCTATAGATGCCATGAATGCTATGGGTTATTTGGCTCACGGTGGAGAAGAAGAGGTTTATCATTTAAAAAATGACCCATCTGTTTTGATAGGTACTTCTGAACAAGCTTTGGGACCTATGCACATGGATGAAATTCTTGATTTGAAAGATTTGCCTTTGAGATATGTTGCAGTTTCGCCATGTTATAGACGGGAGGCTGGTAGTTACGGAAAAGATACACGTGGAATATTACGAGTTCATCAGTTTAATAAGGTTGAAATGTTTAGTTTCACAACACCAGAAAAGTCTGATGAAGAACACGAGTACTTACTATCTCTACAAGAGAGATTTATGCAAGAACTTGAGTTGCCACATAGGGTAATGGTTTTGGCATCAGGTGATACAGGTACACCATCTGCACGCACATACGATATTGAGACATGGATTCCTTCTCAAAATACTTATCGTGAGACAAGTTCAACATCAAATACTACAGATTTTCAGACTAGACGTTTGAATATACGTGTTAAACAAGGGGGTGAAAGTGTGTTCGCTCATGCTTTAAACGGAACAGCTTTTGCTTTAAGCAGAACACCTGTTGCAATAATGGAAAATTATCAGCAAAAAGACGGTTCAATTAAAGTTCCAGATGTATTACAGAAGTATATGGGTAAGGATCTTATTAAAGCATAATGTTATACACATTTATCACTAATGATTGTTATTGTATAAAAATATGTGTAGATTTAGCATAAAATGTATATAAAAATTTTGTTATCATATTATAACAACCTCGAAATTTTACCTAAATTTAGCTAAAAACCGCTTGACACTCAAGCGGTTTTTTGATGTGCTGATATTAGATCGACATACGTTCTGTCCATTGCGACACACTAGATCGTTTCAGAAACAGCAGGTCGTTTTATTGTGACGAATTCACGGATTTGTGTGATTTTCGATAATTTTATCCAGTGGGAGGTATGGGTATTTCAACTCACTCGATGCGGTGCATGCAGGCCTCGTGCACTTAGCGAGGTGGTTGATTTACGACCATTTCTAGTAAATACGTTCTTTACAAGGAGTTTGAGATGCATTCTGGTAGATTTTATGCTTCGATTTTAATGGTTGGCATGTGGCTTATTGTTGGTCTTGCTTTGAGTGCTTTTGCATGTGGTTCTGGTTCTTTTGTAGGATATTCAGATAAAGACATTGATGTTGGTGGTGTAGGTGTACCGTTTATTCATTTGCCAACTTCTCCAGATTCTTCCTTGCAGTGTGTGCAGGGTGCTGGTGGTAGGTATAGTCATGGCGGAGTATCTACTATGTATGATTTAGATTTGGATACATCCAATATTTTAGATGAGCCGTTGTATGCACCTGTAAGTGGTATCGCGCATGTCCATACAGAAAGTTCTAAAAGGAATTTTGGTTATCATGTGAATATTGATTTAGGTAATGGTACATATGTTGTAATTGCACACATGTCCAAGATTTTTGTTGATGATCAGTCTGAAATTGTAGAGGGTCAGTTTATTGGGTACGAGGGGTGTACTGGTAGTTGTACTGGTGACCATGTACATATTGGTCTACACAAGGGTGACGCGTCTGAAAAGGCTGAGTTTGGTAGGTCTGTTCCAGCACATTATTTGATTGCTGATCATACAGCATCAAGGGGATATAAAACATTAAAATCAGATAAATTTGTGTGTGGCCTTAAATCTTTTGGTGATAATGTAAATGGTTTATTTTACAGCTCAGCACTTTCAACTGTTATGTTTCATCCAAATGGCACACTTGTCAAAACCGCAAATAATTCAAAGGTTTATAGGATTAATGATGGTGAGTTGGTGTGGATTAAAAATGAGCATGTTTTTAGATCAAATAACTATTCATTTAATGATGTTGTAGTAATTTCTGAAGACGAGTTTGGTTGTTATGAAAATTCCGGTGCATTAAGTGGTGTTGGAAAGTTTGATGCAGTTTTTGATATGAGTGGTCAGCTTTGGTTGATGGTTGGTGGTCCACGTGATGTTTATAGGTATCGAATTGCAGTACATGAAAATGAATGGGATGTAGTGCTTGCAACTTGGGGAATATATTTTGATCAAGAGGTTCCCAGGAGTTTACGTGATTCTCATGTATATTTTCAGGATTGGCAAGTACGTAATGGTTTTGCGAAGTTTCGTGATGGTTCGTTGGTTAAGGAGAATGGCAAGTCTACTATCTATGTTATTTCAGATGGTGCTGCAGTTCCTATTCGTGATTGGAATACATACTTATTGCTTGGATTTGAAAATCGAAACGTTCTTACTGTAAATCCAGGTATTTTGAATGTTATTCATCAAAGTGTTGGGAATTGTGGGACATTAAGTTTATGTCTGGATACAGAAGCTGTGGTTGTGTGTGGTGGTACTTTTGATGGGTTAAATGTAACAGAAGTATTTGTTGATTCTGATTCCATGCATGACTCTGTCAGAAGTGATGGGTCCGTTATTGCCACCAAATATCAATCTGGACAATCGGGTGTGGACAATGAATCTATAAGTCAACGAAATCAAGGTTTGTGTAATCAAGATCTGTGCTTGGTTGATTTAAACAATGATGGCCTACGTGAGTCGCTTTTTATGTCCGATTCTTTATGGAAGGATGATGTTTTGTATAGAATGCCGGCATATGTTTACTCAGAAGGTAATTGTTTTACTGGTGAAATTACAGATTTTGCACGTTTTGTTACGTCTTTGCGTGTAGATGGTTATTATGTAATTGATTTTAGTAGATTTAACTATGGTTGCAGCAGTAGACTTACACTTGTATCGTCTTTGGGTACAGATCAGTGTATTCCAGACACATGGATGAGTAATTGGAATTGGTGGAATACCCATGATGCATGCAGTGATGGTATACAATTATGCAATTTGATGAATAATGGTTCTGAGTGGGAAGATTGGTTGATTTCTGTATCTTGGAATGTAGAAACAGGACTTTTTCCACATGGAAACGGATTTATTTCAAACGATCAATTGTAAGTTTGTCCATATTTTTACCTTGTATAGCAATGTCTGTACAAGGTTTTTTATTTGTGTATTTTTTTTCCACATATTTAAGCATACTTAGCTGTCTGGTAAGTGTATTTTCTGATATAATTTCTTTAGTTATGAAACATATTTTTTCTGGATTAACCCAGTGGATTTTGGGTTTATATAAGAGCTTTTGTACTACAAGTAGTCATTCTGCTAGAAGGGCGAGTTTTTTTGTATTGTTTATTACAACTGGAACTTTTTTTATTGCACATCCTGCTTTGGCAAATACACCAACCAGTCCTGACTTTATAGACTGGCTTTTGATGATTGCAGGTAATATTGCAATTATGATAGCAACAGTTCTTTCACAACTCGTTGTTTATATTATAGGACTATTGCTGCCTGTAATTGCTTACAATAATTTTACAAACTCTGCGGTTGTAAATGCTGGTTGGGCATTAGTGCGCGATACTGTAAACATGTTTTTTGTTGTGGTTTTAATTATAATTGCATTCGGTACAATATTTGGACATTCTAAATTTCAATGGCAG
>JAAZYG010000055.1 GCA_014239775.1 Candidatus Uhrbacteria bacterium
AAAAGATCTAAATCTAAAGGTATTTTAAAAGTAGTTAAGTATTTAAAATTACTTTCATTTCTATTTTCAGCTCTGGTGGCTAAAGTTGTATAGTCTCTTTCGATAAACCAATCCCACCAAGTGTTGTTAAGATTCTGTTGATTAAGCGAACTCATAATATTACCTTTCTTATTATTAAAAAGTTAGATACAAAAAAGACTCAGAAACAGAAACTTCCCCCCGAAAAACAAAAAGAATAAAGTATGGAACAAATATGTAGATAAACATATTAATAAATTCATACCATTGCCACTTCTTTTTATTATAGAAATAACTAAATGTAAATACAAGCAAAGTAAGTATTATTACATCCAGAAATATATTGCCAAAGCTCTGCAGGTACAGCAACAAAGCAATAAAAGACCAAGCAATAAAAACTACTAAAATTAACCATATATATTGTTTTATTTCAAACTTTTCTTTTTTATCAGTGGTGCTCGGAAGGAGGAGCCAATTTCTAATTGTGAAACATCCGATTAAAGCGGCAATATTACCTACAGATCCGACGATTAAATAATCAGGAAGCCCTAATACTATTACTCGATTAAACCAAGAACCTATGTACATTAACCCCGCAATGAATATAAAACTAAATGCTAACCATTTGAGTATCAAATTTACTTTTATTGACCAAGAAAACCAGTACTCTTTCTTATTAAAAACATCAATGTAAATACTTTTTAAAATAACTGCAGCACCAAAAATGGAAATGATTATTGTAGCCATATAGTATGGTGTATCACCTATATTAATGCCATACTTGTACATTAAAGAAGCTTCATTAATATTTTTATAAATGTTATATAAGCACCATGCTGAGACTAGCGCTCCTAGAAAACCAATAATTTGAAGTGCTTGATTAAACTTTAAAGGTGGTTGAGGCACATATGCTTTTTTTTCAATACTTTGTTTTTGCTCTGCTTGAACGCTTTGCTTTTCTTCCTCTTGTATTAGAGATTCATTACAGTAACGACACTTAATCGCTTCATCTTGTATTTCTTCAGCACAGTATGGACATTTCTTCATACTAGTATTGTATATCAACTTGAACTAAAGTCCAAACTTCGTTTGATGTGTGAGGGAGGGTGTATATATCTATCTCCGATGTCAAGAGGGGCTCCCCCTGGGGGTCAAAAGATTTATGGTTAATTAATAGACCGTCTTCAACTTAGTCAACGATTTTTTAATTTCTAACTTGATTAATGGATAATTTTCGTCTCTTGTCTGAACGACATCATATGTGAATTTGCCAGTACTCATAAAAATTGCGCCATCTCGTAGCCACTCTACTTTATCAGCAGCAGTTCCATCTATATAAATATCTACAAATCCATCTTCGTTGAAATCACCAAACTTAAATTCACTGTTCCAGCAGTTCTGTGAACCACCCTCCATCACTTGTAGGTCTGCTTTAGTTTTTGGTCCTGCACAATGCTCAGAATATAAGACTGTCTTGAATGTTCCATTACCTAAGTTTTCTTCAATAGTCATTCCTCCGCCAGCATAGTTGTACCCTACGTGGCTTCGAACAACATCCAAGTCACCATCACCATCTAAGTCAGCAACCGATATGTTTGGAACTCCGTGATGAGGCATTCCAGTACTCAGCAGAACTTCATCAGGAAATGAGAATCCACGTTCAAAGAAGTTACCATCGCCGTCATTTAAAAGAATGCCGTTAAACGAACCGTTACATTTTGTTTTGCTATAACAACCAGGTATCTGATTTAACGTATCCCAGAATTTACCACCTGAATATGCCACTGAACCAAAGACAAGGTCTAAGTCGCCATCGTTATCGATGTCACCAAGTTCAACTTCAAATCCAAACTGGTCGCCACACTTACGAACTACCATATGACCATCACCTTGATTGACGTAACAGAATATTTCACCATTCTGACTTTGATTGCGACCAACCCACTTAACGCTTGTAACGACTGCATCAATATCGCCATCGCCATCAATATCACCTGCTGTTAGACTATGTGAAAATGTTTTCAGACCTTTGCCTCTTTGCACATTAGTACCAGTGACGTGTGTTGCACTAGATTCAGTCCAGCCCTCACCTTCATTTGATAAGAAATATACGTCATTCTTACCTGGCAATTGTCCATCAATCCAGAGACCATTGTCATTAACCATAATATCTAATTTACCATCGCCATTAAAATCCATTAGAACAATTCTTGCACTGCCTGTTCCCGCCATTTCTAATGGATTGTTATTGAACAATAAATGACTTTCTTCTCGGGCGGTATATTTTGCACTGGTATATTCGCCGTCTTTGTCTTTTGCTTTTCGTTGTTCAACGTTGAATACTACGACTGTGCCTGCCTGTGAATAACACGTTGATTTGTCTTCAACATCACACACTACTCCATATGGCATTCCTACCTGGCCCGGTGCTTGTGGACTCACTACTACAAATAAATCATCGACTCCATCATTGTCGTAATCGCCCATCGCAATACAACAAACAGAGGAATATTTTGCGAATTTAGGATTATGAATCATCTGGCGTTTAACATCGTGTGCGGCCCACATAGGCAAGCCTTTATCACCTGTTTCATTGGGTATCCAGTCGCCTCTATCAGGTTTCATTGCTACTTTTACTTTTGAGTTTGAAGCTGCAAAACCCTGAGTAGAGAAGAAGAATAGTAAAAGTATGAGAACTTTTTTCATAACCCCTTCAATATACTCTTTGACTTAAGATGAGTATATCCAAAAAACATTCGTATATCCTTATACCCTAAATTTATGCAAATTCTGTAATACTTAGTGTGACTCAGTTGTGACAGAATTAGATGTCTTACTTATAAATTTTGTTCCATTAATTCTTCTTTTGCTTTTTTTTCACAATCATTAATTTTTTTAATTTTATCCATTAAAAGAATAATCTGGAATCCCTTTGGTATCTAAATCAATAGCAAATAAACCCCCAGCTTGAGGATTTTTGTCTATATTTTCTTTGGTCATACCCCATCTTGCTGATGTGATGAAAAGAGTTTGTAGGTTCGAGCCACCAAAAGTACAATT
>JAAZYG010000011.1 GCA_014239775.1 Candidatus Uhrbacteria bacterium
CATGGGGAATTGCAGTTCCAATATACGGACCACTATTGTTTACTAAGACAGAAATGTTATCTTGCGTTTGTAATTGAGTTGTTATTAAAACAGTACAGATGGATATCGTGATCATTAAAAAAACTATTTTTTCAAATTTCATATCGCATGCAGTCCTAGTAAAATTTCGTTGTTAACTAAAGCAATAAATTGTATGTTTTCTTGAATCATACATGGGAAAATACTCACTACCCGAGATGCCTTATGCATATGACGCACTGGAACCCCACATAGATGCTCGTACTATGGAGATTCATCACACAAAGCACCATCAAAAATATACTGATGGAATGAACGCTGCTTTGGAAAAACTGAGCCCAGAATTACAGAGTAAAGACATTGTTGATATTTTATCAAGCATCAATGATGTTCCTGACGATGTTAGGGGTGCAATTAACTTCGCTGGCGGTGGATACGATAATCACAAACTGTTTTGGAATAACATGAAACCAAATGGAGGTGGAGAACCTGGAGGAGCACTTGCAGACGCGATTAATGCTTCCTTTGGATCTTTTGCTGACTTCAAAGATCAGTTTTCTAGCAAAACAGCTCCTATACAAGGAAGTGGTTGGGGTTGGCTTGTATACAATTCATCTTCTAGCAAAGTTGAATACAAAGCAATGTCAAACCAGACAAGTCCTCGCACTGAGGGATTAGTTCCATTATTGGGACTTGATGTATGGGAACATGCTTACTATCTAAAGTACCAAAATAAGCGTCCAGACTATATTGCAGCTTGGTGGAATGTTGTTAATTGGGATGAAGTAGATAACAGACTTTCTAAAGCCAAGTAGAACTTCTTTTTTTTAAAATTATTATTAGTTTAAATGCATTTATAGCAAACCACAGCATTTTTTTTATGATGAGTGAACAGCAGGCCCAAGAGTTAATGTATCAAATGCAAACACTAGAAGGATATTTTTCTCAATTAGCACAAAAAGAATCATCCATCATATCTATCATTAGAGAGGCATCTGCTGCCATTGAATCACTTAAGACAATTGATGATAAAACTGATGGTGAGTCACTTATACCTGTAGGATTAGGTGCATTTGTTAAGGCAAAAATTGCAACGGATGAAAAATTAATTCTAAATATTGGTGCAGGAGTTGCTGTTGAAAAAGATAAGAACTCTGCTATCAATTTTCTTGAATCACGATTGAAGGAAATGGAAGTTGCATTACAGGAAACAGTAGGACAAAAGCAACAAGTTGCAATGAGTTTAGAACAAGGAAAACAACAAATGGATCAGATGATGGCTGCTTCTAGAAGTAAACAGTAAGAAAAAAATTATGTTTGAAAAATTAAGTAATGCATTCTCGAATGTTGCTAAAAGTTTAGGCGAAAAAGAGCTAAAAGAGAACGATATAGATGACATGTTAACCCAGCTAGAAATGTCTCTTTTGGAATCTGATGTAGCAACAGAAGTTATTGATAATATAAAATCTGATCTTAAAAAAAAGTTGATTGGTGTTAAAGTAAACAAGAAAGAAA
>JAAZYG010000039.1 GCA_014239775.1 Candidatus Uhrbacteria bacterium
CGACGCAAGTTCTTCTGCATTTAGAAACATTGGATCAGCTCCTATACCCCAACTTCTACCTTTATAACCAGCCATTAGGTTTCTTTGTCGTTTAGTATAAGACCATCTCATCCAAAAATAATCATCTTTTGGAACTTGAGGAATGTATAAAGCAAAACGATTGTACTGTAAATTTGCGTATTGATTTAAAACACCTTTTACCATTGCAGTACGCTCTGCTTTTACAAATGCATTTTTCTTAGCTGTATATAAAATTCTAATTTTAACACCATGTCCAACCTTTTTAGCTTTATTTAATAAAACCTCTGCCTCATCTCGATCCATTTGTGTAATTTTAAAAACTTGCCACGGATCGTCTGGATCACCCTCACTCCCTCCACTTAATAAATCTACATCTGTTGCCTGTTTTACAATCTCAGACGATAAACCAATGGCAGAATCTACTAAAGACACAATTGCACCTTTTGAAGGAGTTTCTTTAACACCGTAAATCTCTTGCGCCCTTTTTATTCCAGGCTTTATCCAATCATTTGTAGATGGTTGTACTAAAAACTGCAACCAAAAATTCTCACCTGGTCGCATTTTTGCCATCTGCTCCAATGTATAACCTAAAGGATCCTTAATCTCGCCTGTCATTCTATCTTCAAAATCTACATACGTACGTATTGGATACATTGAAGGCTTGTCTAGCTTTAATTCCGCTCCCCACATATCGTACTCTTCGTCTGGAAAATCATTTGGAAAATGCTTGGTATAGTCATCTACTTCTGATATTTCAGCTTCTGGATAATGTGCGTAGATACCAGCCTCAACAACATCCCTAAAACGAGTCTGGCATCTGATTAAAAATTGTATATACCCCTCTGTTGAAACTATTTCAAATGAAAAAACAGGATTAAGTTTTCCAAATAACCACTTTTCTTTAAATGTAATACTTGATTTGGCACCATATAATGTTGCAAATAAATTCTCTAATGCCTTTGGTGTTTGCTCTGTCATTGACGGAACGTCGATTGCTAAAAGTACGTATTTTATTTTTGAACTGTAAGCTCCTCTTGCATTATTTAACCAAATCTCTGAAAAACCCCAAATTAATGTGATTAAAATTGGTATCCATCCAAAATATATAAATATATCAAAAAGAACGACATCTATTGGACGCGCGAAAAATAATGATGATGAATTTGTGATTGCCGAACTCGTTTCTTGAACGATCGGTATTGCTATTAATTGGAGCATACTCCAATTAAAATTATATCAAAAAAACGGGTGAATGTCCCCGTTTTATTTTTTTCTTTTTTCCCATTCAACCAATAATGGACTTGCTAAAAATAATGACGAATATGTTCCAACTGCTATTCCTATAATCAAAGCTAGGGCAAATGGCCTTGTACTGTCTCCTCCCAAGAGAAATATAGCCACCAAGGCAAGTAATGTAGTTATACTGGTATTTATTGATCTGGTTAATGTTTGTGTGATACTTAACTCAATTGTTTCATCAAATGTATCTGCTGCTCTTCTGAGTAGATTTTCTCTTGCTCTGTCAAATACAACCACTGTGTCATTAATTGAATAACCTAATATTGTAAGTGTTGCTGCAACAAAAGCTGTACCTATTTCCCATCCATAAAAATGACCAAGTACAGAAAACGCACCTACAGTTATTAACACATCATGAAAAGCTGCAACTATTGTAAGTGTGCCGTACTTCCATGACTTAACTGGCTCAGAAACCTTTCTGAATGCAAATGCAACATATGATGCTATTAGTAGCAATGTAACAACTATACCAACAGTAGCTGTTTGTCGAAGTTCATCACCAATAACAGGCCCTATTGAATCAAATCTCATTTCCTCTAATTCCCCGAATTTTTCGGTCATTGAAGCCAGTAATGCCTGATGCTCAGTCTCACTTAGATCTTTTGTTCTTATTATAAAACCGTTATTGTTTGTTGTCTGAACTGCAACATTCGAATACCCAACTGATTCTACATGGGTCCTAAGATCTGCAACAGAAACCTCTCCTTGCATTTCAATCTCAGTTAAACTACCACCTGTAAAATCAATTCCAAATTTTATACCTAAAAATGATACAGATAATAAACTTGCCAAGACAAGTATACCTGAAATTGCAAACCAAATTTTTCTATTTTTTACAATGTTTAAAGTCATACTTATTCTTTTTCTTTTTTCACACCGAATAAAAATTCGTTTCTAGATGCTTTAATTTCCAGCATTGTCTTAAGATACACCTGTGTAACTGTAAGTGCGGTAAACATACTCAACACAACACCTATAGATAATGTAAGTGCAAAACCTCTAATAAAACTTGAGCTGAACCAATAAAGCACGCCTGCTGCTATAAGTGTAGTTATGTTTCCATCACGAATCGCTGTCCACGCTCTATTAAATGCTTCATCAGCTGCTGAGATAAACCCACGTCCTGATTTTAATTCTTCTTTTAATCTTTCAATTATTAGTACGTTAGCATCCACAGCAATACCAAGTGACAACACAAATCCTGCAATACCCGCCAATGTGATTGTTACTCCAAATATTCTGTATGCTGCTAAGTTCATTAATGCAAACAACAACAGTGCAACAACAGCAATTAAACCAGGCAATCTGTACATAAGCACCATGAATAATGCAACTAGTGCAAATCCCATTAATGCTGCTTTAATACTTTTTTCAAGAGATATAGACCCCAATGTTGGACCAACTGTTTGCTGTGATAACAAATTTACAGCCACAGGCAAGGCACCGGCATTTAGTCTTTGTGCTAATAATTTTGCCTCCTCCAAAGTAAAATCACCTGTAATTACAGCAGAACCACCATAGATAGCTTGCTGTACTGTAGGTGTAGAAATTGGGGAACCGTCTAGAAAAATAGCGATTGGTTGACCGATGTATTCAGTTGTTAGCTCAGCAAATAGATCTCCACCTTCTGAATTGAATTTTAATGTTACAAAAGGTGCACCTGTATTGTAATCAAACTCAACAGAAGCTCTGTCTAAATGTTTTCCTGATAATTCTGTGTTAGTCCATGGTGAAGACTGTGGCACAACATCAAACACTGTACTTTTCTTAAATACTATTCTTTTAATATCATATGTTTCTACAGAGCGTTGTTCTCTGTTGTGTATAATATGATATCCAAATTCTGTTTCAACAACATCTGATATAGCACCAATATCTGTTGATAATGCTTTTAACTTAAATGCATCAACAAAAGATGCTGGATTTGCCCACCCCAGATCACCTCCATTTGCAGATGTTGGACCAACGGAATTTTCCCTTGCAAGATCTGAAAAATTCTCATTTGTTGCCTTTCCCTTAATTTCATTTATCTTTACAGATGCTTCAATTTCTGGAATTGGGTTTGAACAATTTTGCTTACCCTCAAAACAAATCAAAATATGACTCAATAATAACTCCGTGCTCTCCCCGTTTTCATCATATCTAAAAATATTTATACCATCTCTTGTTTCAACAACATCATCATAAATCCTACCTTTTGCTAACCGCTTTGTTTCAATTATACCTGCAAACTCTCCAAAATAACCCTCTGAGGTTACACCCTTTAAAACACCTCTATTTTCTCTTTCTTGTTCAATTGAAAACTCATTCATTAAATCATCAAAGTTCTCACCAGCAAGAGCACGTTTTAATACATCTTTTGCAGATTGAGTTTCTGAGACATTTAAATTCTCTAGTTCAAGTTTTTCTTCATCTGTTGGATCACGCTCTAGCTGTTGACCTGGCTTTTTAAACTCTAAAACTGGAGTTTCGCCAATCTGATTAATTGCATCTGTAACATTGTTTATACCTGCAAGCTCTATAATCACCCTGTATGTACCTCCAGTTGTTGTTGTCTGTACTACAGGCTCAGAAACACCAAAAGCATTCACACGCCTTTCTATAACGTCTTTTACACCCTCCAAAGCATCAACACGGTCATCTTCGTTAATTGATGCCATATTAGCCTCATACACAAGATGTGTACCCCCCTGTAAATCAAGACCTAACCTAAAATCTGTCTCCTCGACAAGCAGACTTGGATTTACGGTTTTAACTAATTTATTCCACTGATTGGGGAAATTATAGAAGAATGTTCCAATTGTTGCTAAAACTAGTAACAATGCTGCAATACGCCTACCCCAAGGCTTATTCTGCTTGTTTTTATTTTTTTGTTTTTTAACCACTTTCCATGTTTGCATATACTACTTTTGCTGGAGTTTAGAAAAATATTTCATTTAGCGCAAGTGGACAAGATATTTTGTACTTATACTGCCCTTGTGCTTATGACTTGTGTATCTGGTAAATCACCTCTTAATTCAACGTCTTGGTTTGTTATTGGTTTGTTTGGTATACGTGGCACCCTTGGTAAATCCTGGAATGTTCTTCTTATATTTAAAAGCACAATATCACTTACATCTGAAACATCTCTACTTGCCTCTTCCCGCAGACTCATTACATCCACTCTACCATCAATATCTAACCATTTTGCCATACCATTAAGCATTCTGGCATAATTTATACCATTAAAAACCTGACTTGTGTCGATTGGGGACAAATCATCTTTAAAATCTATATTTGCAATTGTGTGTTGTGCATCGTCCCATTTTAAAGCTGAATGATGAACATCTACCATTAAATACATCCAATTGTTATTGTCATCTTTAAAGAAAACAACATTATCTCTACCTGCCAAATCAAGCATTTCATTATGTTTACCTGTAAATTCAATAGCTTTTTCAACAAACTCTGTAATTAAATTACGTAATTCTTCATCTGATTCAGCCTGCTCCAACAACTCAACTGTACCCTTATGTAAAAACCGTTTCACTAACTCCTTATCAAGTGGTACACCTTCCTCTAACAACATCCTGTTTATGTTTTCATATTCATCTGGAGTGTAATAATTGTTTTCAGCATATTTAAATCCAAACGACAACCCTTCATTACGTGCTTTATCTGGTAGGATTTTTTGAAATCTTAATATGGTATCTACCTCTTTTATTTCTTCACCAAATTGCACAGCTTGCTCTGATGTAAAAAGTGCTTTTGCAATATTTGGTCCAACTGGAACCTTTGCCACCATAGAAGCTGGTACAGACACCGTCCCTTCGCGGAAAACATCGGTTATTTTTTTAAAATACTCTCTTTCTTGTATTAACTCATCCTCTAATTTATCTTCCGTTTTTTTATCTGTATCAATAAGATTGCCTTTATCTATGTCTGATGTTTGTTTTTCTACACCCTTTACACCCTTTGCATTAACCGTTTTATCTTCTGACCCAGACATGCTTTCATTAAACTTTTGCACAGAATCACTACTACTAATTCCTGTTAACATTCCATCTAAAATATGATCTACCTGTGCTTTGACAACAACACCTTCACCTGCATCAGGACTATTTTTTTCTGCTAAAAATCTAAACACAATATTTTGACCACCATGCCCAATATACTCAACCGGATACGTTTTTAGCATCGGATGTTCTTTTGCATCTTCAATATTTGTCTCTACCAAATCAGGTAGTTCACCATGTGGTATTTGCGGTCTTTCAATCATATTATAATACTAGAAACTAAATAATAGGTGGAGCCATGCCAACAGTATCATCATCTTCACTCTTGGTAGTGCTCACAACTTCTTTGTGTTCAGCCATTTGCTTATTTATTTCTTTATATTGAATAGGTTCTCGCTTTAATCCTTTTTCAAACTGATACATAAAAGGAATTTCATACATCATATCTGGAAAATCTTTCTTTACACCTTCTTTTATTGCTGCAAAAACCTCGAGACCTGTATTAAACCGATCTTCTGGTTCTTTTTCTAATAATTTAAAAACAATGTTCTCTAACCACCGTGGTACATCATCAACACCCCTTTCTTCAAATGACATTGGTTTTTCTACTCTATGAGCAATCATCATATCATGTGCAGTACTTGCATGTTTAAATGGTAATTTTGCTGTTATCATTTTATACATAACCAAACCTAATGAATATAAATCTGACTTATGTGTAACCTTATCTCCAAATGTCTGCTCAGGTGACATATATGTAGGAGTTCCCACAACAGTCCCCTCGTTAGTAAGGCCACCTGAGTTATCAGATGATTCTCCTGTCACAAATAAATCACTCTCTGCAGTTGTGCTTTCGTCATATGGCTTTGCAATTCCAAAATCACCCAAGCGCGCAATCCTTGTGTCGTCTGACATGTTTTGTAAGAATATATTTGATGGTTTTACATCGCGATGTACAATCCCAACCTTACGCATAGCTTCAAGTGCCATAGCAATCTCAGATGCATATTCTGCAACTTCTCTTAAATCCATCAATTCATCGCCCATTATTTCTTTTGATAAATCAGGTCCGTCCACAAGTTCTGTAACCAATCCTGTTATTTTATTTCCCTCAATATCTAACTCAATCTTATCTATGGCGGTTAAAATGAAGGGATTCTGCATTTTTGCAAGCATTTTTATCTCACGATCAAAACGCTTAACAGCCCTCTGATCGTTAATGTTATTATTTAATAAAAATTTAACAGCACGGACCATACCATTGTGTTGATCTTGTACTGAATATACTGATCCCATTGCACCAGAACCTATGGAATCCATAATAATATAATCTCTTCCAAACTGATCTGTTATCATTTCACCAGGTTTAATATGGTCCTCTAACCATAATTCTGAATCAGAAAATTCAATATCTGAATAACTTTCTCTTGCTATATTTGGCAATGATAGTCCATCAATATCAACAAAGTGTGTTCCGGTTTTTTGATACGGTAATTTTGGATCAGAACCATCTTGTGGCTCATTAATATTTTCATCTTCCTTAATATCGAATGTGTGATAAGCTTTTGCTTCTTCTGGATTGTAAGAATGCGACTCATGTCCTAACATAAAAAGATTAATTAGGTTTAATAAAATCTTCCTGTATTTCCCCCTGAACCATGTTTAAAAAAATATCTGTCAATGCATTGGCACGTTCATTTGTTTTTAATTCTTCCATTGCTCGCTTGTATAAATCTTCTGATTCATAAAGCAGAGCTTCTTCTATCTCCATATTATACCCTTTTTTTCGAACATGTCGCTCTAATTTTATTGCTGGAAACTTTTTCATCATTGCATCAGTTTCCTTTGTCATTACCATCCATCTCAAATAATCCTTCTCTGCAATATTATATTTATAAATCCTAGTATACATAACTATTTACCATGACATTTTTTGTATTTTTTTCCACTACCACAGGAACACGGATCATTGCGTCCAATTTTTGAATGTCCTGAATTATTAACAACCTTTGACCCACTTTGACCACCATTCATTGTTTTTGCAGCACCTGACAAGACAACACCTGCACGGTTCAATAAAGATTTACTCAACTCAGCTTGAACTTTCATGTCAACTGAGTGTTTTGCATACTTAAAAAACGTATAAGTTATTTCATGATTTATTGATCCTAATAGATGCTGAAATAAGTGATATCCCTCTTTTTTATATTCAAGAAGAGGATCTCTTTGTCCATAGCCACGCAATCCAATACCTGTTCTTAATGCACGCATTGCTTCTAAATGATCAATCCATAGCATATCAACCGCACGTAGAATTACTGCCTTTTCAATATTATACAACTCTTTCTTGTCTTGAAACAAATCAGACAGCTCATCATACCTTGCATTAATAACTGTCATTATTTTTTCTATAATATTTGTTCTACCCTGAATAACATCTTTTTTGTCTTTTGATGCGGAAATCGATATGTTATTTATCTCATTTATTTGATTTTCATTAAGTGGAATTATCGTGTTTACTGTTTCCGTAATCTCCTTAATATTCCAATCTGGTTTTTGTTTTTCTACACCTTTTTCAAACACCTCACCTGTATGAAACAAAACAACTTGTTCTACCTCACCTTCTATAATGTCAGTTATACGTGCCCGAATTTTTTCAGGTGTATTATCAAATGTATTTAGCACCTCAGACCTCCTAGCATATACAACTTCCCTATGTTTATTTAAAACATCATCGTACTCGAGAAGGTGTTTTCTTGAATCAAAGTTATGTCCTTCAACTCTCTCTTGAGCTTTTTCAACAGAACTTGTGATCATTTTATTTTCAATAGGCATGTCATCTGGAATACCAAGCTTGTCCATCATGCCCCTAGCTCTATCAGATCCGAAAATACGCATCAACTCATCCTCCATTGATAAATAAAATTGAGTAGATCCTGGATCACCTTGCCTACCAGAACGTCCACGAAGCTGATTGTCTATTCGGCGTGATTCATGTCTTTCTGTTCCAATAACATGCAATCCTCCCAAAACCTTAACACCCTCTTCTTCATCTGGTGTACATGGATTTCCACCAAGTTTAATATCAACACCACGACCAGCCATGTTTGTTGCAAGTGTCACAGACCCTTTGCGTCCAGCCTGTGCAATAATATCAGCTTCTCTTGTATGATTTTTTGCGTTTAAAATCTCATGCTTAACACCTTCTTGTTTTAGTAATTCGTGCAGTAATTCATTCTTTTCAACAGATGCTGTACCAACCAAAACAGGCTGACCTTTTTCAGCTTTTTCTTGTATGTCTTTAATAACTGACATTAGTTTTCCTTTTTCGCTTTTATAAACCTTATCCACACTATCTAATCTACCTATTGGTTTATTGGTTGGAATCTCCACTACATCAAGTTCATATATCTTTGAAAACTCTTCTGCCTCAGTTGCAGCAGTTCCTGTCATTCCAGACAATTTGTCATACATCCTAAATAAATTTTGAAATGTAATTGTTGCAAGTGTCTGACTCTCTCTTTTTATTTCTGTACCTTCTTTTGCCTCTATTGCCTGATGTATTCCTTCTGAAAAACGCCTACCAGGCATTAGACGACCAGTAAACTCATCAACAATTACCACCTCATCATCTTTTACTATGTAATGAATATCTTTTTTATAATTAGCACGAGCACGCAAGGCAGTATCTGCATAACGTTGATATGTTCCTTGATCTACTGCGTACAAATTGTCTATACCTAGAATCTGTTCAATTTTTTCAATTCCTGCATCTGTAAGCGTAGAAGCTCTCATTTTTTCATCAATGTTGAAATCCTCATTTTCATGTAATACTTTAACTATATCTGCAAATCTGTAATACAATTTATTTGACTCCTCTGCTGGTGCAGAAATAATAAGAGGAGTTCTTGCCTCATCAATTAAAATAGAATCTATCTCATCGATAATCGCATAATGTAATTCCCCCATAACCATATCTTCTTTTGATTGAGACATATTGTCTCTCAAGAAATCAAAACCAAATTGATTATTAGTACCGTATGTTATGTCAGCTGCATATGCTTCTTTTCGTGAACATGGCTTTGCATAATCCTCTTTAGCATGAAACGATCCAGTCTGATTGCTACTTGAATCATTATCTATTTCTGCATCAGCACCTTGCTCATACTTATATGATTGATCATATACAAAACTATCGAATTGCTGGATGCAACCAACTGTCATTCCTAGAAAATCATATATTTGCCCCATCCAAATAGCATCTCTCATTGCAAGATAGTCATTCACAGTAACCAAGTGACACCCCTTGCCTTTCAATGCATTTAAATACAATGGAAGTGTTGATGTAAGAGTCTTACCTTCACCTGTTCTCATCTCTGCAATTCCAGATTTATGCATAACCCAACCACCCATAATTTGAACATCAAAATGTCTTTGTGCAAGTGTCCTTTTTGACGCCTCACGCACAACAGCAAATGCCTCATGTGCTATATCATCAAGAGTTTCACCTTTTTTTAACCTATCCTTAAACTCAATAGTTTTTTGCTTTAAACCATTATTTGAAAGCTGTTCTAGTTCAGATTCCAATATATTAATCTTATCAACCTCCTTTCTAAGATTATGCAACATCTTCTTATTTGGGTCTCCGAAAAGTAATTTCATTATCTTGCTCATACGGCGCCTATTATCAGTGTTTTTTACAAAAAAATCAATGCCGACCCTTCTAAGGTCGGCATTTTGCTTTTATTTACCAGGTCTTTTTACTTTTTGTGACTTTTGCTTCAATTTGTCCTTATGCTCCTTTAATTGCCTTTTTGTCTGTTCTTTTACTTTGTCTATTGCAGCATATAGATCCTCCGCCTCCTCTGAAGCTATTATATTCTTACCTGGTACGTGTAAGTGCATTTCAGCACGGAAATATGGTCCCTTAGAATGATGCTTTGTGGATTTACCGACTTCGACACGAATCTCATCGGCAGGGTCAAATTCCTCACAAAGCTTTCTTAATTGATCAACTTTTAGCTCAACATAATCATGAATAGCATCAGTTAAATCAATATTAGTACCTTTTATCGAAATTATACGCATATAAAATATATTTAAAAGCCTACATACTGTACCTCTTCTTGTAGCAATACTCCAAATTGTTTGTGCACTTTTTCCTTAACAACAGCCATTATCTGCGCCACATGATCTGCAGTAGCTTCTGATGAATTAACAATAAAATTTCCGTGCTTAACGCTTATTTGTGCTCCGCCGATTTTAAAACCTTTTAAATCAGCTTTGTCGATGAGCCAGCCGGCCGATATTCTCCGGCTGTCTCTCATCTCAATAGGTATATCGAAAATATTACCTAAACGTTGCAACTCATCATCATCTTTAATCTCATAATTTTTAAATAAACAACCTGCAGAACCTGCATCTAAAGGCTGTGAATCTTTTCTGTGTTGTAATTTTTCATCCAGCTCTTTTAATAACTTAGATGGATTATCTTTTTTCAATCTAAATTTAGCAGATAATACAATATCATCTGAATGCTTTATTGATGATTCTCTGTACCCAAAATTAAGATCCTCTTTCTTTAAAGTAATGACATCACCATCTCTTAATACCTCTACTGAAATTAAATTGTCTTTTATTTCTCCGCCAAAACAACCAGCATTACCACTAACTGCTCCTCCAATAGTCCCAGGAAGTGACACGGCCCAAACAAGCCCCTTTAATCCAGCCTTTGCTGTCGTTCTAGCCAATGACGAAGATAGTACACCTGCATCTGCAATAACAATATCCTCACTTATTACTTGACTGCGCATTGCAATCTTTATTACAACACCATTAAAACCATCATCATTAACAAGCATATTAGAACCTCCACCAAAAACAAAAACAGGTGTCTCAGTTTGTTCTGTAATATTCAACACACTCTTTAATTCGTTTACATTTCGCACATCAACAAACCACTTAGCAGGACCGCCTATTCTGTAATTTGTGTGTTTACTCATTTGTTCATCTAACTTAAGACGTATATTGAATATTTTTTTTAACTCCTCATTTATATCCATACGCTATTACTTTACTAGATCACGTGCAAATTTATCAACATCACCTGCACCCATTATGATTAAAACAGTTTGATTATCAAGTGTCTTTTCTAAATCTTTTTTAGCCTCTAGAATGTTATTTGAGTAAATAATATTCTTTTCTGCATTTATAGACCTAACTTTTTCTACTATTTGTTTCGATGAAATGTCACTTGCTTCATTTCTGCCAATCACATCATAAATTGGTAATAATAAAACTGATGCATCTATTTCAATTAAGGTGTTTACAAAATCATCGAATAATTCCTTTGTTCTTGCGTGTTGATGTGGTTGATAACACAAGACAATTTTTTTATTTTGAAATAACTCACACGCAGCACCAACTGTTTCTTTTATTGCAGTTGGATGGTGTCCATAATCCAAAACTACTTCTGAACCTTTCAACATACCTACTCGCTCAAATCTACGCCATGTACCATTAAATCTTTTTAGGGCGTGCATACACGTCTCTGCTGTAACACCAAGCTCCATTGCAGCAGAAATAGCCGCAATTGCATTTTGTGCATTAAACATCCCAGGAACATTTAAAATTATTTCAGATAATTTTTCATCACCATTCTCTTTTCTGTATAATCCAAAAATCTGCTTTCCATCTTTCAGAACTCGGTTTTTAAAATAATAGTCAGAATTAATTTTTACACTGTATCCAACAGACCTGTTGGATACAATCTTTTCTGAATATGAATCATCTCTATTTATAATTAACAATCCCTTACCTGTAAGTTTATCAATATATTTTTGAAACGTTTTAATCACATGATCTATTCCAGTATAAAAATCTGGATGGTCCATTTCAATATTTGTAAGCACCACCATCTCTGGTTCGATGCTCATCATGTTTGCTTTATATTCACAACCTTCTATGACTAAAAACCTTCCTCTACCAACCCTTAAATTACCGTCCTTAAACCCCGGAACCAACGTACCCACAATAACAGTTGGATCATACCCAGCTTCTTCAAGTATCATTCCCAACATAGCTGTTGTTGTACTTTTACCATGTGTGCCAGTAACTACTATTGTTGAATATTTTAGCGAAAGCTCTCCTATAAATTCAAAATAAGTTAAAGTTTTTATTCCTAACTGTTTTGCTTTTACAAGCTCCTCATTATCATGTGGTATAGCAGATGAATAGATAAGCAAATCAGTTACTTCTTCTATGTTTGAATCCGCATGTTTTGTATAAATTTTTATTCCACGTTTTTTTAAATCTAACAAAATATCAGTTGAACCCATGTCAGATCCTGTTACATTTTTATTATATGAAACCAACAACTTAGCAACAGCAGACATGCCAATACCGCCGATTCCGATCATGTGAACCTTTTTATAGTTTTCCATCATAAATAAGAATTATATAAACTATTTTCAACAATAATAATACATTGCTATAAATAAATAAATAAATAAAAAACAGGAATCATCCTAACTATTCATATTTATTTTAGTAAACTTATAAGCATGGCTTTAAATAAGCAAAATAACAACATTAAACATCTACTTAATCTAGATATTATCTACCTATTTGTCAACCAATCAGCACTATCGTAAAATAGAAATCATTAAATTACGTAAACTCAAGAATATGTTGCTTTCTGACTTTGATCCTGAAATAAAAATTGCACTAAACAATGAATTGAAGAGGCAAGAAGAAAGTCTTGAAATGATACCATCAGAAAATTTTGTATCACAAGATATACTTACCGCACTTGGATCTGTTACAACAAACAAATACTCTGAGGGCTATCCTGGAAAAAGATACTATGGTGGTTGTGAGCACATAGACACAATAGAATCTCTTGCAATCGAACGTGCAAAATCATTATTTGATGCAGAACATGTAAACGTACAACCTCTTTCTGGCGCACCAGCAAACCTTGCTGCATATTCAGCCCTGTTAAATCCAGGTGATACTATTATTGGAATGGACCTTTCCCACGGTGGTCATCTAACTCATGGCCACCCTGTAACTTTCATGTCAAAGATATGGAACTTTATTAGATATAAAACAACATCTGATGGTTTGATTGATTATAACCAGATCGAATCACTTGCCAAAGAACACAAGCCAAAAATGATTCTTGTTGGATATTCTGCTTATTCACGTGAAATAGACTATAAAAGAATCAAATCAATCGCTGATGAAGTTAATGCATACACAATGGCTGACATTGCACATATTGCTGGTTTAATTGCTGCAGGAGAAATGAATAATCCCGTACCATTGTTTGACGTAGTCACAACAACAACACACAAAACCTTACGAGGTCCTCGTGGTGGAATGATAATGTGTAAGAAAGAACACAAAAAAGCAATAAATAAAGCAGTATTTCCAGGTCTTCAAGGAGGTCCACATGAAAATGTTATTACAGCAAAGGCTATTGCGTTTAAAGAAGCTGCACAACTTGAATTCAAAGATTATGCTAAGCAAATAAAATTAAATGCAAAGATCTTGGAAAACGAACTTTCTGCAAAAAACTTTCAACTTATGTTTGGTGGTACAGACAATCATCTTCTATTAATAGACATGGCATCAAAAAATATTACTGGCGGACAAGCAGAAACAGCGCTAAACCTTGCTGGTATTACAGTTAATAAAAATTCGATTCCTGACGACACTCGCTCACCAATGGATCCTTCTGGTATAAGACTTGGTACACCAGCACTTACAACACGTGGAATGAAAGAAGATGAAATGAAACAAGTAGCAGATTTTATTAATAGAGCTATAATAAATTGGCAGAACACATCAGAACTTGAAAAAATTCTAAAAGAAGTCCATGATCTAACAAGTAAATTCCCTATTTATAAAAATCTATCTTATTAAATACATAAATGTCTACAATTTTAGATGGTAGCAAGCTGTCAAAAACAATTATAAAGAAAATTAAAACTAGAGTATCTAGTCTATCAAAGCAACCTGGACTCGCTGTTATTTTAGTTGGCTTAGATCCTGCATCTCATACATATGTAAACCTTAAACAAAAAGCATGTGAAGAAGTTGGAATAGCTTTTAAAAAAATAACTTATCCAAATTCTGTATCAGAAAAAACTATCATTGATAAGATTACTGAGCTAAACCATGATAAAAATACACATGGAGTATTAGTTCAACTACCACTACCAAACCAGAATGTAGACTTAATCATCTCACATATTAATCCAAAAAAAGACGTTGATGGTTTTCATAAGGATAACCTACAAAAATTACGAGAGAATAAACCGTCCATGGCACCAGCGGTCGCACTAGGAATAATTAAGCTAATTTGTTCCTCAGGAGTTGATCTTGTAAACAAAAAAGCTGTTATAGTATCTTCCAAATTATTTGCAGAGCCAATTGAAATATTATTAAAAGAATTAAAAGTTGACTCTTTTGTAATTAATTATAAAGAAGAAAATTTTGCTGAAAAAATAAAAACTGCAGATATTGTAATAACTGCAATTGGAAAACCAGGACTGATCAATGAATCAATGTTAAAAAATTCTTCCATTGTAATAGATGTTGGAACAACAAAAGTGAATGGAAAAATACTTGGTGATGTAGTGATAAATCAAGACAATAACAATACTTTATTTATTACACCTGTACCTGGCGGTGTTGGTCCAATGACTGTAGCAATGCTTCTTATAAATGTTTTAAAAGCATATCAACTACAAATTTAAACTATGTTTTATCCTGAAGTTTAACTTCAGTTTTTTTAGTTTGAATCTTTGATAAGTGTCTATTTCTTGCTAAATAACCTCCTAAAATTATAATTGCTGAGTTTGGTAACTGCCACATAATTCCTCTTACATTCAAAACATCCGTCCACGGATAACCAATGGACCATTGAGAATGTATTGCATATACGACAAGTGACAACATTGGCCACACGAGTCCATGTAAGAATCTTGACTCCCAAGAATTAATACTTTTTTTGAAAAAAAAGAATGCCACAATAAAAAACCAAGATGTTGTAAAAAATGAAGCTGCGTATGTCAACATTGGATTACGTGTTAACTCCAATGCAGACCACATTAAAACAGCAACTGGATGTAATACAAGTACCAAAACTATAAATGTTATAAGCCATCTTTTTGTAAAGTACAATTTAAGAGTATTTAGGGTCATATAAATTATTTTATCAAAGTTGAGGTTATTTCTAAAATTATTCCACCAGTAAACAACATTATAAGTAGCCAGGTTAATATGTTTGGAAAATTTAAACATTTATGCTTTTTACAAACAGGACTTTTCTTTAGTCTCCAATACGTTAGAGCAATTAATACACCCAACACACCACCAAACACCGCACCAACAAAACCTATAATATCTATCAATTCTCTTAAACCCAATAGAAACAGTAATACTGGCACAGAAACGACTGCAAACCATGCATGATTTTGTTTAAGATTATAGTCAAATCTAAAGGTGTTTAACAGCTCAATCCCCAATATTGTATAGATTGAAAGTATTGTTAATGATCCTAAAAATGTAGCCAATACTCTAACAGAATCACCAAGTATTGGCACTAATCCCTCAAACGCAGCTTGTGTTGTATCTGCCCCAGTAACCCCAACAACTGCTGCAGAAAAAAGTATATATAAACTAACTATAAGAAACATCCCCATCATTATAACGTGACCAATTTTATTCTCTTGTTTAACACCCAATACATCCTTTAATTCTGGCACAATACCTATTCCTGCTAAAGAAAATAATACAACACCATATGGCAAAAATGCATTTGAAAAATTTATAGTTGCATAATTTGACATATCAATATGTGGAATGCTCACTAATATCAAAAATAGGAATAATAATAACAATCCTATTACTATGATTATTTCTGCTTTTGCTGCAAATTCTAGGCCGCGATAAATAAAAAAACTGGCGATAGATGCGATTAATAAGCTGTAAATCATTTCTCCACCTCCAAACACAGGATTTAGTAGTATGTGCGCAAATTTACCTCCAACAATAATATAAGCAACCATTGCACCCCAAACACCAGCAGATATTGCAACGATTGTTACCTTTGACCAAAAATTACCTAAATATATTTTGACATAACCAACAAGCCTGTGTCTTCCCCTTGTCTGCAACACAACTTCAGCTAACATTAGTTGTAAAAAGAGCATTAGACTGCCTATTATCAAGACCTCCATCAAACCAAGCATGAAACCAGCTTTAGAAAAAACATAAGGCAAACCAAAAATACCAACACCAACCATGCCTCCTACCATTACGCCTACAGCGCGAAAAAATTTTATATTAAAATTAGTCACAACTTTTTCCCAATTATACCACAACTCTGCCCTTGATTTGCATTTAAATAATGTTAAGATGCCATTGGAAAAAATATGGCACAATTTGAAAAAATACCACCGCAAAATCTTGAAGCTGAGCAGTCTCTGCTCGGATGTCTTTTATTAGATCAGGACTGTATTGTTAAAGTTGCAGATAGGCTTCAGTGTGAAGATTTTTACAAAGATGCTCATCAAAAAACATATGAATCTATTTTAGAATTATTTGAAAAACGTGAGCCAATAGACATCCTATCTCTTGGAAATAAACTTGAAGAAAAGAAAATACTAAAACAAATCGGTGGTCGCGCTTATCTAGTTGAGCTATCGAACACAGTTCCAACTTCAGCAAATGCTGTTCACTATTCAGAAATTGTTCAAAAAAAAGCAACACTAAGAAGATTGATTCAGGCTGCAGCAAAAATAACCAGCCTTGGTTATGATCAAGATTCTGACACTGACATTACATTAGATGAAGCTGAACGAGAATTATTTAAAGTGTCTGAAAAATTTAATAAAAATACTTTTGTTCCTATTAATAGCATTCTTTTTGATGCATTTGACAGAATCGATGAGCTTCATAAAGACCGTGGTAAATTAAGAGGTTTACCGTCAGGTTTTAAGGATATAGATTCACTTTTGGCAGGTTTTCAAAAATCTGACCTTATTATTTTGGCAGCTAGGCCATCTGTTGGAAAAACATCATTGGCACTTGACATAGCACGTCTTGTGGGTGTTAATCACAATGCTCCTGTTGGTTTGTTTTCACTTGAAATGTCAAAAGAACAATTAGTTGATAGAATGATATGTGCTCAATCTGGAGTTGATTTATGGAAAATGAGAACTGGACGACTATCTGATCAATCAGATGATTTTAAAAAGATTGGTGATGCGCTAGGTGAACTTTCAGAAGCTCCTATTTTTATAGATGATTCTCCTCAGCTAAATATTATGCAACTTAGAACAAAGGCCAGGAGACTAAAGACAGAGCACGGACTTGGATTAATTATAATTGATTATCTTCAGCTAATGGAGGGTCGTTCAAATAAATCATCTGACAATAGGGTACAAGAGGTATCCGAAATTTCTCGTGGGTTAAAGCAAATCGCAAAAGAACTAAATGTTCCTGTTCTGGCATTAGCACAGTTGTCACGTGCGGTTGAATCAATCAAGCCATCCATACCAAGACTGTCTCATTTAAGAGATTCTGGTTCTATTGAACAAGATGCTGATGTAGTTATGTTTATATACAGAAAAGCTTCTGATAAAAACTATAGACCTGAGGAACTTGCTGATGAAGAAAAAAGTATAGCGGAAATTCACATTGCCAAACACAGAAACGGACCAACTGGACTTGTTAGATTATTCTTTGAAGCAAAACGTGCATCGTTTAGAACTCTTTCGAATAAATTTTCTGTAAAACCAAAATCAGACGACTCTTTTGCACCACTTGCATCAGCTCAATCAGGACAAAATGCACCACCACCAATTGACTCAAATCCATCGTCTGTTAAACACAATACATAAAATGTTAAACTAACTTTACCTAAATAATAAAATAATATTATGTTAAATAAATATAAAAAATTTAAAGAATTAAAGAAGCAAGCTAAGACTATGGAGACAGAACTTGCAACTGTTATTTCTGAAGGAAGTGCTGCATGGAACAAAGTAAAAATCACAATAAATGGAAACCGCGACTTAATAGATGTAAAAATTGATGAATCAATGATGTCACCTGATAACAAAGACGCCTTACAGTCAGCAATAAAAGATGCATTTAAGGATGCTACTGGTACAAAATTTCAAATGAAACTTGCAAAAAAGATGCAAGAAATGGGTGGTCTTGATGCACTCAAAAATCTTGGTGGTTAATTGTTATGCGCAGATTTCCAGAACCAATTTCTAATTTAGTTGCTGCATTTTCTGCACTTCCTGGTGTTGGACCGAAAACTGCTTTACGATACGTATACTATTTATTAAAACAACCAAAAAGTGATTTGCACACAATGGCAAACTCATTAAGAATATTGTGTGAAAAAATTAACACTTGCGATCAATGTTATACATATACTGAAGATGATCGTTGTCCAATATGTATAGATTCTCAGAGAAATGATTCTATACTCTGTGTTGTTGAGGAGTCACGCGACATATCCACAATTGAGGCAACTGGTAAATACACTGGAAAATATTTAGTGCTTGGTGGAACACTAAATCCCATTGAAGGAATGACTCCAGATGTAATCAGAATAAAAGAATTATACAATAAACTAGAACAAGAAAATGACATTACAGAAGTTATACTTGCACTATCACCAACTGTGTATGGTGAAACAACAATTCTCTATATATCAAAATATCTAAAAGATAGACAAATGAAGGTAAGTAGACTTGCAAGAGGACTTCCCGTTGGTGCAACAATAGAGTTTGCAGATGAAGTCACATTAGGAGATGCACTTAGTAGTAGAAAACAAATCTAATAAAAAAACACCGTTTTATACGGTGATTTTATTGATTTGAATTTTTGTAAATGGTTGTCTGTGCCCAACGTTTCTTCTGTATCTTGATTTTGATTTATACTTGATTACTGAAACCTTCTTTGCACGACCATGTTCTGTGATTACGGCACTGATTTTTGCACCGTCAATAATTGGTGTGCCGATTTTTACATCACTTCCTTCTTCATCTGAAATAAGCATTGCATCAAATTCTAATTTTGACCCAACTTCAGACTCAATTTTTTCTACTGTAAGAACTTTTCCTTCACTTACAATATATTGTTTGCCTCCTGTTTTAATTACTGCAATTGTTTTCATACTTTTATACTGCGGCTCCGTTTTAATAAAGAATTACTTTACTATAGTGTGCCTGCGAATAAATGATTAATATAACGGCAAAATCTTACTGTTTTTTGCCCACAATGTCAAGCATATCTCCTACTTTTAAATTATTCTTCTTAATAAATCCAGCATTAACCTCTAAAACACTATTTACTGGATATTGAGGTGAATATGAGTTGTCAGGATAGCTCTCAGGTACTAATTCTGATGAAAGATCAACTATTTTATTATCACTTATCCAAATTATATCTATTGACATAAGCATATCCTTCATCCAAAAGTTAGGAATTAACTTCGTGTTAAAAATAAACAACATGCCCTCATTTACACCAAGAGTTGTCCTGCCTGATAAACCTTTTTTCTGCTCATCTATGCTTTCTGCAACTTGAATAATTACGACCTTTCCATTTGGTAATATTACTTTTGATCCATCATGTTTATTATGCAACAAAAAAACTACCGCCAATATTATGATGATTGCTGCAATTATTGTGTACTTAACAGTTTTCATGTTTTCTTTCTTTTGCTACTAAACTTGATGCTGCTAGTAACATTATAAGGGAAAGCAGTATCAACGCCAGTGCTTTATCTCTACTTTGTAAAAACAGCGCACTGGCACCAAACATAGTTGCTATCAAAACATATATCAAAACAATTTGTCTCTGTCCCCAACCAATATCAAAAAATCTGTGATGTAGATGTTTCCTGTCAGCTTTTATAATTTGTTTTATTCCACCCTTCTTAAATCTACGAATCATGATCCAAACAACATCTAATAAAGGTATTCCTAGTACAAGTAGAGCTGTTGCCAATTTACCACCTGAAATAACTGCCAATGTTCCCAATAAAAATCCAACCAATGTACTGCCTCCTTCACCCAAAAATATACTTGCTGGATGAAAATTCCAAAATAAAAAACCCAAAAATGCACCCAACACAATTACACCAAGTAATGCTACATCGCTTTGATAATAAGCCACAGTTAAAGAAAGTAGAGTGATCATTAGCACACCAACCGATGACACTGATGTCGCAAGGCCATCAAGTCCATCCAAGAATTTTGTTGTATACATAACAATCATCAACCAAATAAAAACTATTAAATCTGACTGCCACCATTCTAAAATTATTATTCCACCAAATGGATTAGATAGTTTGTCTATCTCAACTCCAAAAAGTATAACTATTATCGTGGCTAAAAGTGGTGAGATTATTGAATGCATTGCCTTAATCTCAAACCTGTCATCTATATAACCACCGATCATCAACAAAAGACCACCTAACATAATACCTATGTAGTGTCTGTGTGTAATCATCCCTTCTGTTAGAATCGATGTATTTGTAAGAGCTAATATTAACACTAAACTAAATGCTATATATATTGCCAATCCCCCTAATCGTGCCGTTGTACACGTGTGTATGTTTCTTGATTTTGATGGCTTATCTACTGCACCACACTTAATTGCAAAACGTTTAACAAAAACCGTACAAATAAAAGAAACCAAAAAAGCCATCATCCCCCATAGTATCAGTGTTTGAATCATATTTCTGTTGCTCTTTCTATCCTTGTTCCGTTAATATCAATAATTATTTTATCTCGTCTCTTTACATCTTCCTCAAGTAAAACCTTTGCCAATGAATTATCTACCTTTTCCTGTATTACACGTCTTAGTGGACGTGCACCAAACTTTGGATCATAACCTTCCTTAGCAAGACTTTGAATCATTTCCTCAGAAATATCAAACTCAATCCCTTTATCTAATAATCTTTGTTTTACTTGCTCTATCATAAGACCTGTAATCTTAACAACATCTTCTTGACTCAATGGTTTAAACACAATCACTCCGTCAAAACGATTAAGCATTTCTGGACTATATATTGTCTTTAATTTTTCTTCTATTAAAGTTGTTCTTATTAATGAAATATCCTCATTCCTTTTAACAGCCTCCTGTATATACTCTGATCCTGCATTTGATGTTGCAACTAATATTGTGTTCGTAAAATCAATAATACGACCACTATTATCAGTCAACCTTCCGTCATCAAACACCTGCAAGAATAAGTTCATTATTTGAGGTGACGCTTTTTCAAACTCATCTAACAAAACAATTGTGAACGGATTTTGACGCACTGCCTCTGTTAACAAACCACCCTCTGTGGACCCCATCATTCCAATCAGTCTTTGTATACTTGAGACCTCCTGAAATTCTGACATATCCAATCTAACCATTGCATCGTCGTCACCAAAATAAACTGATGCTATTGTTTTTGTAAGCTCTGTCTTACCAACACCTGTTGGGCCCATAAATAAAAACGTTGCGATTGGTCTGTTCTTAGATTGCAGATTGGTCCTTGCACGCCTCAAAGCAGATGCAACAGCGCTAACAGCTTCAGACTGCCCAATTACACGCTCATGCATCTTATCCTCTAGGTTTAGCAACTTATACTTCTCTTCCTCCTTAAGACTTGTTAGAGGAATATTTGTTTTTTCAGATATAATTTGTGCAACATCTTGATCTGTTATTAGCGAAGACTCGCCTTTTGTATTTTTTACAAACTGTGCAGCTTCTCTTGCTACATCAATTGCTTTTTTAGGTAAGTAGTCCTCATGCATATACCTATCAGTAAGACTCACGGCACTTTCAACTGCCTTGTATGAAAAAGTTACACCTTGTTCATACTCTATTCCACCAATTTTTGATTCCAAAATATGTATTGATAAATTAGTTTCTGGCTCTTGTATATCCACCTTTTGAAAAATGCGTGACAGCACTGACCTTTCTACTTGATTAGCATAAGCTCTTGGATTGGTTGTAGCAATTGCAAATGTTCCACTTCTTGAAAGAAAATCTACAAAGCTTGTCGCTAAGTTTACTGTCCCGTCAGACATTCCAGCCATCTGTTCTATGTCTGTTACTGCAAGAATTATATTTCCAGATTTTGCAACCTCATTTAATGCACGTAAAAGCCTTTCTTGAGCCATTGAAGGATCCACACCTGATAAAAGGTGTGGTACAGATAATCGTACCAACCTCTTATCCTTTAAGACCTCCGGTACATTTTCTTCAACCATCAACTGAGCAATACCGTGTAAAATTGTTTTCTTTCCAACACCGTCTGAACCAACCAATACAGCACTTTGTCTTCCACCCTCAATTATCCTAAAGATCTGTTTCACCTCTTTCTCACGCCCAACCATAAGAGGTAACCTACCATTTACACCCATTGTTGTAAGATCTTCTGAAAACGCATCTAACAAAGGAGTTGCAACTGATGTCATTGATCTGTTCATTGGACCCGTTGGTTTGAAGGCTGCAGCCTTTCTAAAATCTGTATACCTTTCACGCATTTTTTCGTGTATACGAACCCATTCAATCATATTTGCAAATTGGTCCTTTGTTATTCCCTGATCAAAAAACAGCTCTTGAATAAATTCATCTGATTTAAATGCTTCATAAAAAAACTCAAGCGCATTTATCACACCTCGCTTTTGCTTATACGCGTTAATAAATGACCTAAGTAATATGCTTTTTGACTCTTCGGATAATTGTGTTTCAGGGCCTATTTGCCTACTAGACAATCTGCGTCCTATTGGGTCCTTAATTGCATCAATAGAAATACTAAGTCTTGATAAAACAGCACCTATATTACTATCATCAAAAGTTCCAATAAATATATGTATAGGTTCTATTTCTTGATGACCAAATTTTTTTGCTAATTCAAAAGCCGCATCTAATGCACCCGTTGAATTCTCATCAAAAAAATCAACTATATTTATAGCATCTTTAGTTGTTTGCAACTCTTCAATAGACGGATTAGAAAAATCCTCTGAATAACCAGGTATCCTCTTTTTTTTCTTTGCTTCTTTGTATTTATGTTGAAAAATAAATGCACCAAATAATAGTGATATGGAAAAACACAACACACCAAACGATGGTGCTAACCAAAATTTTAAGGTAGCAACACCCACCAAATCTTCTTTTAAAACAACAAATACAATTGATGTTATAAAAAACATTATTGATAATAAATAACCTGATCCAATCATTATTCTGGATGCTTGTTTTTTGTCATTTCTTTTTGCAATTGATTCCTCACTTATTTGAGGATTGATTACATATATTTTTGACTCTATCGAAACTGCTTTTTGCATATTAAAAAATAAAGCCAAACGTATTATTTAGCAACAAGAAAGCTACTATTGGCAAGAATATTAAATAAATAAAAAAAGCTACTACTATTAGTAGTGACAATAATATAACCCCCATACTCTGAACAAGTATCATGAACAATCTAACAAAAAAACTAATAATTTTTCCGCTTATTGTTGTCTCACCATACATTGGCACAAATAAGTTTTTAATCCATATTCGTAGACCAAAAAAATCTACCATGTTAGAAATTGAATTCTTTGTCATTGATAAAGCTAATACCAGTCCACTTGTATACCACCAAATAGGCATCATCAATAATTCCTTTCCTGATTGAATTAATGCTGTGGATAATATATGTACAGAAATCTTCTTTGTCATATAAATACATTATACAACATCAAAGCATTTGAATGAATTTTATTTTGAAATATAATTTCGAAGACTCTTCATTAATGTTAGATAAAAATGGAGATTGTGAATTGTGGCAAGTCTTAAACCAAGAATCTCATTTGTTGCAAATAAATGTCTTACATAAGACCGAGTTGTTGTTGTGCAGGTTTTACATGTGCAATATTTATCAATTGGAGATTCATCGTAAGTATATTTTTCATTTTTTATTTTTACATTCTCATAAAAATTAGTTGGCCAATTATCCCAATTAATTGTTTCTGGATCTTCTTTCCAAACAAACAAGGATCCATGACGAGCATTTCGTGTTGGAATAACACAATCAAACATATCTACACCAACAGAAACATAATACACAATGTCTTCTGGAGTACCTCCACCCATAAAATATCTTGGCTTGTTCTCTGGTAAAAAACCACATGTAAAATTTGTCATTTTATAGCAATCTTCTTTTGGTTCACCTACTGATAAACCACCTATGGCGTATCCATCAAAACCTATATCAACCAAACCCTCAGCTGATTTTTGTCTTAAACTTTCATGCACACCACCTTGTACAATACCAAAAAGTTTTTGATTTTTATTATATGAATCTTTGCATCTCTGAGCCCATCTCAATGACCTTTCCATTGCATCCTGAAAACGATCAAAAGAAGATTTTCCAGCAGCAACATCATCAAATTGCATAATAATATCTGAACCTATCACACTCTGCATCTGCATTGAGATTTCTGGTGTTAAATTTATTTTTGCTCCATCAATGTGTGAGTTAAAAGTCACACCATCTTCTGTTATATTATTTATTTTAGATAAACTAAAAACCTGATAGCCACCACTATCAGTTAATATTGGTTTATTCCAGCCCATAAACTTGTGAAGTCCACCTAATCTTTCCATTGAATTCATAGATGGCCTTAACATTAAATGATATGTATTTGATAAAAGAATCTGAGCATTCAATTCCTCCATATCTAAGGCAGATAAAGTTTTTACTGCACCCTTAGTTGCAATTGGCATGAAAAATGGTGTTTCAATAACACCATGCTCTGTTGTTAAACTACCTCTTCTTGCTTTCCCTTTTTTATTTAGAAGACTAAACATGTATTTATTCCTTTAAATCCACCTCTTCTAATAACTGTTTTTGTTTTTTATTTAATTTGGTTGGTGTATTTACAAGCACTGTCACCATCTGGTCTCCTCTACCAACATTATGTACAACACCTTTACCGCTTAATCGAAATATTGTGCCAGATTGTGTGCCGCTTGGTATTTTAAACTCAACAACACCATCAACTGTCTTAATTTCCAAAGTATCTCCAAGTGCAGCCTGCGTAAAACCAATCGGTTTTGTTGTGTGTAAATCAAAACCTACTCTCTTAAAATAAGAATCCGATTCAACGTGTAATCTTACAAAAAAATCACCAGGCTCTCCTGATCTAACAGCCTCTCCTTCTCCTCTTACACGCAAAATGCTTCCACCATCAACTCCTCCTGGAATTGTAACTGTTATAGTACTTTTTTCTTTTGTTACACCAGCACCAGAACATCCTGTACATTTTTTTTTCGGAACATCGCCTGATCCATTGCATGTCACACACATCTTTTTACTTTGCATCATGCCAAGTATTGTCCTGTGTGCCTGAGTGCTCATACCAGAACCATCACACTCACTGCATTTATGCATACCTTCTCCTGGCTCTGCAGCAGTACCCGCACATCTTTGGCATGAGTTAGATTTTACAACAGAAATATCTTTTTCAACTCCAAAAATAGATTCCTTAAAAGTAAGATCCATGTCTACCTGAATATCTTGACCTCTTGGTGTTTGTTTTTTTTGTCTAGAAAATCCAAAACCACCACCAAACATATCTCCAAACATATCACCTAGATCTTCAAAGCCCTGAGCAGAAAACCCAAAACCCTGACCATTGAATCCAGCACCTGAGCCACCAGAAAAACCATTGAATCCAGCAGATCCAAATTGATCATACTGTTTTCTTTTTTGAGGATCACCTAATACTTGATTAGCTTCATTGATCTCCTTAAATTTTTCCTCATCTCCACCAGACTTATCAGGATGATATTTATGCGCTAGCTTACGAAACGCTTTTTTAATATCATCTTGAGAAGCACCTTTATCAACATCTAAAATTTTATAATAATCTTTGCTCATTTATTCGTCTTTCTTTTCTTTGAAATCTGCATCTATTGGCTCGTCTTCAGACGTTTCTTTTGCATCTGCACCATCAGTATTTTTTTCATTCTCTTGATTCTCTTTCTTTTCTGCCTCGTACATCTTTGCACCAACTTTTTGCGCTGAATCAGAAAGCTCATCAGCAGCTTTTTTTATAGCTTCATGATCATCACCGTCCTTAACAGCTTTTAATGCCTCTATTTTATCTTCTACACCTTTTCTTTCTTCTTCAGTTATTTTATCACCTGCATCTTTTAGCATCTTTTCAGATGTGTATATCATTGTATCTGCCAAATTTTTATGCTCTGCTTGTTCTTTCTTTTGTTTATCCTCAGCCGCATGTTCCTCAGCATCTTTTTTCATTTTTTCCACCTCTTCCTCTGAAAGACCTGTTGAACCTTGAATTGTTATTTTTTGAGTTGTACCTGACGCCTTGTCTGTAGCAGAAACATTGAATAAACCATTTGCATCAATATCAAATTTAACTTCTATTTGTGGAATACCACGTTGTGCTGGAGGAATGCCTGATAATATAAATCGTCCTAATGTTTTATTTCCTTCTGAAATCTCACGTTCACCTTGAAGTACATGAATTTCAACAGTTGTTTGATTATCGGCAGCAGTTGAAAATATTTGAGATTTGCTTGCTGGTATTGTTGTATTTTTTTCAATTAATTTTGTCATTACACCACCTAATGTTTCAATACCTAATGACAAAGGAGTGACATCTAACAATAATACATCTTTTACATCTCCTTGAAACACACCAGCCTGAACTGCAGCACCCATTGCCACAACCTCATCTGGATTCATGCTTACATTTGGTTTCTTACCAAAAAATTCTTCAACAGACTTTTGAACTAACGGCATTCGTGTCATTCCACCAACCATTATAATCTCCTCAATATCACCTTTTTCAAAACCAGCATCTTTTAATGCAGCCTTAAGTGGAATTAAAGTTTTTTGCACTAAGTCATAACACAGCTCCTCAAGTTTTGAACGTGTAAGAGAAAGCACTAAATGCTTAGGACCGTTTGCGTCCGATGTTATAAACGGTTGATTAATCTCTGTTTGCTGTGCAGTAGACAGCTCTACTTTTGCCTTTTCTGCAGCATCTTTTACTCTTTGTAAAGTAAGTGGGTCACCGGCAAGATTAATACCTTCTTGCTTTTTAAATTCATCTAAAATCCAATCAATAATCACCCTATCAAAATCATCTCCACCCAAATGAGTGTCTCCGTTTGTAGAACGAACTTCTACTGTATCTTCAGACACCTCAAGAACTGAAACATCAAATGTTCCACCACCTAAATCATACACCACGATCTGCTGACCTGCTTTTTTATCAAAACCATATGCCAAAGCAGCAGCTGTAGGTTCATTAATTACACGACGCACTTTTAGACCTGCAATTTCTCCAGCTGTTTTTGTTGCTGCACGCTGCGCGTCATCAAAATATGCAGGTACAGTAATAACAGCTTCTTCAATAGTTTCACCTAGTCTTTCTTCTGCATCAGCCTTTAGTTTTTGTAGTATCATTGCAGATACTTCTTCTGGTGTATGTTCTTTACCAGCCATTTTTACAGCAACACCATTACCTTTTTGAACAATCTCGTACGGCATTATCTTCTTGTCATTTATAATTTCCTTATCATCCCAACGTCGTCCAATAAGACGCTTGATTGAAAATAATGTATCTGTTGGATTTGTCACAGCTTGACGTTTTGCAGGAAGACCAACAAGACGTTCTCCATTTTTATTTACAGCAACCACTGATGGTGTTGTACGTACTCCTTCTTTATTTTCTAAAACCTTTGGTTGACCACCCTCAATTACTGACATACATGAATTGGTTGTACCTAGGTCGATTCCTAATATCTTTGACATAATTTTTATTTTTGTATTTTCTTATTATTTATTATGACCTTTGCTGGTCTTATTATTTTTTCATTTATTTTCCACCCAATTTGTTTTACCTCAAGTATCTTTCCATCATCAGAAGACTCATCAACTGACTCACCAACAGCCTCATGAAGATTCTCATCAAATTCTTGATCTTGTAATCCAAATGATTCTACACCCATGTCTGATAACATATTTTCCAATTGTGTCTTAATGTGCTCGACACCCTGTAACCACATCTCTATATTTTTATCTACTTTCTCTGGCTTATACTTTATTGCTTGATCGAAGTTATCTATAATTGGAATAAGTTCATGGACTGTACCCTCTTTAATATTTACTCTCATCACCTCCTTCTCTCTAAGCAAATCTTTTTTTAAATTATCATAATCTGCAAGAGCCCTCTTCCATCCGTTCAAGCTTTCAATGCATTTTTCACATTCTGTTTTTTTATTTTCTTCAGTCATACATTTTATTAATAATATCTTTTGCTGAATCTACAAGTGCGAGATTTTTTACATAATCCATTCGTAGTGGACCAACAATTCCAAGTAATCCTTTTTGGTTGTTCTTATATTTACACTGCACAACTATTGTTGCCATTTGTTCTCCGAACGGATTTGATGAACCTATGTATACTGTAGGAGTGTCTGTTGCGAGTTCGAACAACTGTTCGGTCATATCATCAAATCTACCAACAACATCTGACAATTCTCTTACAAGTTCTAAATTATAAAAATCTGGCTTATGAAATAAATTTGAAACGCCAGCATAATAACTCCAATATGGATTGAAGGCAACAACGGCCGTCTCACCAGACATCTCTACCATTTTTTTTGCAAGAGTCTTTAAAGTTAATCTAAAATCATCTGATTGTTTTATATGACTTTTTATTGAAGCATTTCTTGTAGGACTTTTATCTTTTTCTGTAATATTTTTTAAATAATACAGATACCCTTTTTCTGTTGGTATACGCCCAGCAGATGTGTGAGGCTGCCTAATATATCCACCTCTTTCAAGTATAGACATTTCATTTCTTACTGTTGCAGCAGAAACACTTAAATTAAATTTTTCAACTAAATACTTAGAACCCACAGTTTCTGCAGTTTTTATATAATCCTCTACAATGAGGCGTAGTATTAATTCTGTTCTTTGTTGCAACATAATTAGCACTCCATATTATAGAGTGCTAATTTGTATTGTCAAGACTAAATTGTTTTTTTGCTTAATTTGAACTGTTTAATGCTGCTGTTCTGGCATTATTCTCTTGATTTTTTATAAGTAATGCTTTCTTTTTCTCTGTATTTTTATATACTTTTAAGGCCTCCTTCTGTCTTGATTCTGCATTTTTTTTATCTTGTATTCTCTGTTTATAAATCTTGTTAACCACGTCAACCGGTAATGATTCAGAATAACCATCAGAACCATCCCAACTAATTAAGGTAACCACTCCGTCCTCAATGGTTGCGACTGTCATTTTGATCTCCTTTCCGCTTCTTGTTTTTATTGGCAATATATCATCTAATTTTACAAGAGTATCTGACTGAATTTCTTCTAGTTTTATTCTATCTACTTGCTGATGTATTGACCCCTCGTTTTGATTGGGTACATCTAAGGATACGAAATACTTTTCATTTTGTGGAATATAATGACTAATCTTCCAATCTAAAGATGAGCCTTCAACTTTTACACTATCACCTTCTTTGTGCCTTAGTGGGAGTTCTGATGAAATAATTTCACTTGTGACACGTGAAATCCAATAATCGTGATTTGATAGTTTACCTTCTAACTGATTGAGTTTTATTTGTTCTTCTACAGACTCAGCTCCTGCAAGTTTCATATCAATGATCATGCTCTCAATTTGTTTATATGACTTTTCCCACTGCTGAATATCAGATTCTGAGTATTGTGTAGTCTCTGGCACGTTATCATTTTCATGTGATCTCATCATGTTTGGACCACGTTCTTTTACATTGTATACAATTGCAGCAATATCATCGCCCTTTGATCTTTGATTATTATCCTTGCCTCCCATAGAAATGTTTAACGCAGCCTCCTGTAAAGCTTTTTCAGCTGTACGGTCTGATCCATTTTGAAACATTATTTTTTTTATATCATCTTCAAGCATTTGATCATGAATTCCATCAGACGTTAATATCAATCTATCTCCTGGCATTACATCAAATTTCTGGATATTTGCATCAGAAGCACCTTCTTGTGCACCAACAGATTTGGTTATAATGTTCCTGTAATTGTAATACATCCTTAAATCATCTGGAACTTCATCTATTCCCACAGCCTGGTCAACAAGTTTTGCATCTTCTTTTGAAATATTGCCTTTACGTAATGCTTCGGTTACAAAACTATCATCTGCTGTGATTTGTAAGATTTCTTTACCTCTCATGACATAAATTCTACTGTCACCTACATTTGTAATATAAAAACGCTGAGCACCGTTTGGCAACTCTACCAATTTACCTACAGAAGCAGTGGTTGCTGAATCATCACGAATCAATCCAGATTCCTTCAATCTATCTGCAGAGGTTTTAATTTTTCTATCAGCTTCTGTCAAAGCTTTTTTTAATTGTGCCTCAGCAAGCTTGTCTATATATAAAATTTTTTGTTCATGAGACAATTTATCATTATCACCTATTGCCTTAATTTGATCATCAAGTTTTTGACCAACCTCTTCTTGAACAGATATACCTAACTCTCGTGACGCAAGCCAACCTGCATTTGAAGATACTCCGTCAGCAACTAAAAATAAACCTCTATCGGGATCATTTACTTTTACATCTTCACATCTATCCTTTCTTTCTCTTGATCCAGACTTTCTTAAACCTAACTCAGGTTGCTCACCAACATTTGTAGTTTTTTCTCTAAATTCTTGATCAATTTTATTAAACTCATCATCTAAAGATTTTGGTTTTTCAATTTGTCTTTCTCGTGACTGTTCCATATTAACTTTATTATAACAAAAACCGTCCAAAAATACTTTTAAGACGGTATAAGAATTGGGCTAATGTGTTTTGGGTATACTTCAGATACAGAGATTTGCATATAATGCTGATCGTTGGCACACAAAAATACTCCTCTTTCATAAATATTTGGCCCTTCATCCCCTCTTACATATTGAATAAAATCTCTACACGTAAGACCCACGACACCGTCTGTTAAACTTATGACATCTTGAATAAATGTCATGTAAGATCCAGATTCATCAACAAATACAATTACAACAGACTTAAACCACTCTAATTGCATATCTTTAACTTCAATGACCAACTCGTCTTTTAATCCCTCCATAACCCCAAGATTTCTAACCACGAAACCACGATGAGTAACAATTCTATCAAACATCATTTGATTAAATTTATCACTCTCGTTCATCCTAACAACTGTTGCTGTATTTTTTGTATTCATTTACACCTCCTTGGCAACAAAAAACATTAAATAAAATAAGCACTTTTGTCAAGCCTTTATACCATTTTCAATAATCGCCTCTCTAATTTCTTTACTTACAGATACCCATGATCTTTTATTGGTCTTACTATTATCTAAAATTTCTGAAAACTTGCGGCCACTTAAAACAGTTGGAACTATTACATAAGTCGCACCTAATTTATAGCAAATATCTGCTTCAGCCTGAGTGTGTACAGACACAATTACAGTACCTTTATATTTTCTTGATTTTAGAAAACTTAACAAGGAACTACTTATTACAACATCAGGAATTGTTGAAATAACAAGACTGGCCTTGTCTGCCTTAACCTCCTCTAAAAAAACCTCATCTCCTGCATCACCATAAAGGTTTGGTTCACCAACCTCTGACAACTGCCTAACTGTTTGAGGATCAAAATCAACTATAATATATGATTTTTTCATTTTCTTTATCGTATCCAAAAGCACCCTTCCGGCCCTATGAAAACCAAACAATATTATCTTTGTAGCTTTTCTTTCCTTAACTATTTCAATGTCCAATACATTTGCTGGCTCCATCCACCTAAACACAGGTTTTAGCTTCTCATAAATATTTTCATTTTTATCTATCAGGTATGAACTTATAGCTATTGTAAATATTCCAACCGCTGTTGCTAGTGCAAGAATTTCATCACTTAAATGACCGGTTGCTATTCCAGCAGCAATTACTATGAATGAAAATTCAGAAATCTGTGCAACAGTTGTACCAGCCAAAAAACCTGTTCTTGGATGATATCCCAATGATCTCATAATGAACATTACAATTAATGGATTACCTATCAGAATAAATGCACTAAATATAATCGTAGGTATAAGCATTGCAGTAAAATTATCCAACCCAAGTCTAGTACCTAAGACTATAAAAAATATTATTAGGAAAAAATCCCTCAATGGTCTGACACGTGAGTTTATTTCTTGTTGAAATATTGATCCTGACAATGTAATTCCAGCAATTAGTGCTCCGAGCTCTATTCCAAAACCAAACGACACTAATATACCTGCAATAAAAAAACACCATGCAACAGAGAATATAAATAATAACTCTTGTGATCTTGCGGCATAAGCCAACATCCTTGGTAAGATTTTTACAGATATTAACCATAACAATGGAACTATCAGAAAAGCTTTTACTATTGCTCCTATAAAAATCTGCTCGAGTGGCGCACCTGAACCAACCGCACTTAATCCAAGCAAAATAAGCATGGCCACAAAGTCTTGAACTAATAAAAAACCAACACTAATACGTCCATATAAGGTATCCAGGTCCTCTTTATCCATTAATAACTTAATAATTATAATGGTGCTTGAAAATGCAAATGCGACTGCAATATAAATACTTGTAATAGCATCAAACCCCATTGTTAACCCTATTAAAAACCCTGACACTGATGTAAACAACACCTGCCCCACACCTGTTGCAAATGCTATTCCACCAACATCCTTAACAGAACGCCAATTTAAACCAAGTCCAACTGTAAATAACAAAAAAGCCATACCAATTTGTGACATGACTTCAAAAATTTCTGGATTTTTTGCCAAAGCTAAAACACTCGGCCCAACAATGACCCCAGTAATTATATAAGCAATGATTAGCGGCTGCCTAAATCTGTAAACCAACAATGAAAATGCTGCTGCAATAATCAATACAATTCCTATTTCAAAAAAAAGTTCCTCCACTGGCATTAATAAATTATAACACAGTTTAATTGACAATTATCAACAAGACTTTTAATATTTAAAAGCTAATATTCATGGAGGTGCTTATAATGAGTCAACGAAGTAGAATTCTGGCAACACTACCCATTTCAGGCTCAGTTGTTCTTTATGTCGATAACAGTGAACCGCTGAAGGATTCAAACTATGACATGTATAATGGATGGTTTGAAAGTGGAGATATTGTTTTTGAGAACGTATCTGCACACATTGCACTGCGTCTTGTTGAACAGATATTGAATCCGGAAGGAAAAATTCCTGACATGACTGAGGATTTTGGGTCTTTTATAACACCAGTATATTGGTATTGTATTGATAACGATTGGTTTGTTGTTGGTCTTGAAAATATAGCAATGAGAAGTAATGAGAACATGGTTGTTATTGAGTATGCTGGTCAAGAGATTACAAAAAATCTAACAATTAACCAAGTTTTTCAACGACTTTCCTCTAGACTAAATAGGATTTATAATATTATACCTATTTCATAACTGACACCTTAATTTAAGGGGTCTTTTTTTATACAAAAATACCTCCATTATTACATGGAGGGAGTGTGGCCAAACATTTCTAATGCACCATCTTCATCGTCTTTATAAAGATCGAAAGGAATCTGCGAAGTTCTTATTATTGTGTTGAAATCTGAGAAATTAGACCCATGCCTGTTTCCAAGCTCTTTTCTATGCCATTTGTATAAATGATAGTAACTGCCACGTTGTATGGCGTAACTAAGATAACCATTTCTGTCACGCATGATCCAAATACGAATAAACGCACGATCATTATAAAACGTAAGTCTCGCTCTACCCTCCAAACTTACATAGCCAGTATCTATAAAAATCGTATCTTCTACCGGCAAACACATGTCATAATCGTCCTCAAGAAGATACATTGGGTCTGTTACATCACACCTAATCAATATGTGATAGCCGTTATGTGTATTTGTGCTATCACCAAGCTCTTGAATGTCTAGTGCAATAAGACGCTCACCTGTCTCATAATTGTATGTAGCGATCTTGTAATCGCAGGCCATTCTTTTCTCCTGAGATATAGTTAATAGGACGCTATAGTATATTTACGCTACCTATAAGCATGTCTTTTGTCAATATAAATAAAAAGACTGATGTTTAAACATCAGTCAGAAATACATAATTTAGAATACTCTAAACATCCATTATGGCACCATACCTCTTTGCAAATTGAACAGCAGGCTTCAATGAATGCAAGTACTCATTACTGTCACGTAAATATCCATGAGCGATCTTCAACAACCTCTCAAGAATAATCATATACAACTCTGGAGATGTTTTCTTTAGTCCTGTGATTGTACTATACGGCACACACAAAACCCTTACACCACCAATACCTGCCATACATGTTGCAGTTCTGTTTGCACCACTAATACCATAGGACATCTCCCCAATAACAACACCGGCGCCAATATCCTTGAGTTTAGTGACGCCCCTTGCACCGCTTTTAATCACCTGTGCAACGCCGTCAACAATGATATAGAGAGAATCTGCAGTATCCTCATCCTTGATAAACAGATCTCCCCTGTCAAAATTTAGATATTCTGATCCCCCAATAATCAAAGCTTGCTGCTCTTGTGTCAGGTTACTAAACAAGAAAGTACCTTCCAGATCGATGTGCATCCGATCTCCATCTGTAGATTATTAATATGTACTGAACAATGTGTTCTAAATGATGTTATCTCTAGAAGATGTATAAGTCAATATATATCACTTTTATACTTTATATTGACTAAAGAGTCTGTGCATCGTATTATATTGCCGCTACACATTTTCCTGCACTAGCCATTTAATTATGGCCCCATCGTCTAACGGCTAGGACGCCAGGTTCTCATCCTGGAAATCGGGGTTCGATTCCCCGTGGGGTCACCAACTAAAACGCTCACCGCAAGGTGGGCGTTTTAGTTGGTGTAAAAAAAAATCGGAGAAATGAGTAGCCACTTCTCCGATTAAGGATTTTGTTTGAGCCTGTCTAACTATAGGCTATGTATTGTTACGATCATTCAAATCGGCTATTCAATTTCTCAATGCGATCGTTTTCTTCTTGAATTGCAGCGTCACGCCTGGCACGATATGCTGGATCAAGCTTGGCTCGAACTTGGTCGACCATGATCCCCAGAAGAAATACAGCAGCAAAGAAGACAGGTACCACAAACATTAAGAGAGTAAGTAGCACTACATCATCACCACTATAACTATCACCACCAGCCAAGGCTGTAGATGACACAAGCATCACACTGAATACTCCAAAAATTCTATTCACTCCTCTTTCTCCTGTGGCCGTGACCAGCCTGCTATAGGTTGTAAATAAGAACCTCGTTCAACAAAATACGTGTTATTTATATTGTTTATATTTAGTCTATCAGACCAAATATACCTTTTAAACACCAAATACCTTGTTGATACAATGTTCTGTTGAACAATAGAAATATATCCCTGTAACAAATCAACTTTTGTAATCAAGGCAACATGACCAACAGACCCATCATTGTCACCTCCATCAAAAATCAAAATGTCATATTTTTGTGGTGACACAGAAGAACCGTTAGGGTAAGCAATTAACCCTTTGGTTTTTGCATTCCAAAAATATGAATCTGCATGTCCTGTTTTTGTCATATTTCTATGACCCATTTGGCCATATGCTCGGTTGATCAACTCAACACATTGAAATTCAAGTCCGTATTTTCCGCGATGATTTGCACCATTTGCAGAATAAATTGGCCATCCTTCAAATCGCCCAAGCTGTGTCCCATGTTTAGGCAATCGGATTAAGCTCCAACCAACTGACAACATATGACGTGTGTAGCCTATACACAGAATGATTGTGACCATCAAAATGAAAACGAATAAAAACTTATACCTTTTCATTTGCCTCTTCCTTCAAAAAAACTGGATACATGTCATAACCATTTCTGAAATAATACAGAAATGTTTTTTCAATTAATGCATCCGTTTTTTTAAAAATAGGGAAAATGCTTTTGGGTAAAAACCTTGGTTTACTAGGAAATACCAAGAACATTTTCATCATATCGTAGGACATGATATTTTGTTTAAAATCTAGGTGTCTTTCAGTTAAAGGTAAACGTAATTCAACAGCTTCAAGATAGTCGTAATTAGGAGGAGCAGAACGAGATTTTTTGTGAACCTCAGTAATCCATACTGGATTTAAATCCCCTTCTTCGAACAGCTCTTCAAACGTTTCATACCGCAAAGGATCTGACCCGTCATTGTTGTGCATAAAATGCAAAGCCTTGCCTCTAATAATTAAGACAACGTGAGAATTAATATCTGGCCCTTCAGCCTGAATCTTTTCCCAATAACTTGTCTTTTCCCAAAGCAAGCCTACAACATATATTTTGTCACGACTAAAAGAATAGTGCACAACAGTGTTAACGAGTGTTTCTTTTACCTCTTGGCTTATAACACCGTCTTCATTATATCTATCAGATGCATCCCACAAAGTTGAAAGTTTGCGATTGTTTGATACACAACTTTCACATAATTTGTGAGACCTCAATTCCCATGCACTAGCATGAACCAAATTTACACCAGTAAACAAACTGATGTACTTGGTTACCGCAGCTGAACACAAATCATTATCATATTCCCACCACGGCAAAATTCTGGGTATCCGTCCACTGCGCTCCATTTGATTAATCAAAGCGGAACGATCCTCAAGATCAAATTTATTTACCATTGACCAAAAGGTTAATTCCTCAGAACGAGCAGCAGATCTTACCTTAGGATAATTGACATAACACCAAATAAGAACAATCATCATCACAAATGTGACAATCATGAAAGGAACGATGGCACGAAGAGCAATGTATCTAGCTTTTGCCAGTAATCGCATTTCACCTCCTTGTAAAGAAAATATTTATCGTGCTGTTTTTGCTTACTACTTATAAACAAGCAAAAGAAACAAGATAAATAAAAAGTGCATCATAAAATAAGACGTCTTAATTTAGCATAAAAAAGGCCTTTTGTCAATAACTTTATGTGATAAACTGATAAAATCAAACATAAAAAATATTTCTATATGGATCAGGAATTTGAAACAAGAATTTTAAACATCAATAAAACAGAAATCATAAGGAAATTGGAAAAACTAGGAGCAAAAAAAATAAAAAATGTTTTGCAAAAAAGAAAAACATTTGATTATCCAGATCGTAGACTAGAAGATGATCGTGCTTGGATTCGCTTAAGAGATAATGGGGATGGTAAAGTAACTTTAGCTTACAAATGCCACCAACTAGATAACACTGGAGGAGTGCCAGATTGTGCAGAAGTTGAATTTGATGTTCCAGATTTAAATAAGCCAGAACAGTTTTTGTTGTTGCTTGGTTTAAAAAGAAAATCCTATCAAGAAACAAAACGTACTCGTTATCAAATTAATGATCTACAATTCGATATTGATGAGTGGCCAATGATAAACCCATTTGTTGAAATAGAGGGATCTTCAAAAGAACGAGTTGAAGAAGGTGTAAAAATGCTGGGACACACTATGGAAGACACGTTTCAAGGTCATGCTGGAGATATTTATGAAAAAGAAGGCATAGATTGGAGGTCAATGAAAAATATTGTTTTTTAATATTACAAAAAAGATTTAAATTTATATCCACTATATAATACAAAACTCGCAGACCTCCGCGAGTTTTTAATTCAGATTTATTGAACCGAATTTGGTGTTTTGTGAAGCTCTGGATCAATTGTACGTTTAAAACAGGTTCGTCCAGCACCATGTGTCCAGTCACCTGTAAGTTGTCTACCAAATTCATCATAGTCAAACTCCTGTTTACGATCCTTTTGCCAATCAGGTGTTGGTTGACCAAAGGTTGCACAAAGCTCGAACACAAGGTCGCCTTTTACTGTATATTCATATAATACGTTTGTTTCAGGATCAATAGGTACTTCAAATCCAGTTAGAGAGTCTGCCATGTCTGCAAGTTCTTTTGGCAACACATCCTTCTGATTCCAATACCTTACAGCTTGATTTTGAATGCTTTGCAGATCACCAACCCGTTCTGTGTCAAGATTTTGTTGCCTTGCATTTCCAGGAGTTCCAACAAAATAAAATCCAGCAATGATTCCAGTAAGCAAAACAAATACGCTGGCCACAGCCATAAGCCGAAGCTCTTTCTTACCTTCGTTTGGTTTTCGCTTTAATTCCCAGAATTCATAACCAAGTGCCGCCGCCGCAACTAATAGAATAGAAAGGACCTTTAGAATAAATCGTGATGTTATTTCTCCACCCAGAAAGTAGTTAATAAGTACTATTAAATCGATTATGATCGTTAAGGATGCAACAAAGATTGTTAGGTATGTAAGCCACTTACGAACCCAAAGGTCAACTTTTTCTGGATACTTACTTAGATCCTTCACAATGTATCGAGATAGTATCAAGAACACTGGCCAAACAACTATCAAAGATGCGATTGAATTTCTCATTGAGTCGTATGGGTTCTGCCATATGTACTGACCAATATCTGGAAATTGAACTCCAATAATGTCCCACAGCAATGATATGAAGTGAACAACTCCTATATAAAGCACTATAAAAACGAGAAGGTACACAAATACATCCTTTGCTACGGAGGGTTTTGAATTTTTGACATATGAGATTATTTTAATCTAAAACAAAAAAGAAAGAAAGGTTGATTTTTATATAATATAAATGTTTAGTTAATCTTTCTACTAGTTTTTTATATTACAGCACATACAACATAATCATTACCTGCAATGTAGATGTGTTTGTTTTGTGATAAAATATTTACTGTCCTAACATTAATCTTGTGCGTAGAAGAAGATATAATAAACACACATCACCTTATGTGACTGGAATAGTAATCTGGTTTATTTTATTTAGTATTATATTATCACCCCTTTATTATTACCTGACTTTTCCATTAACAATCTTGATTTTGTTGTCCATAAACCTAGCCACTTTTTTGCTTTACGGATTAGACAAATTACTTGCATCAATAAACACTCAACGTATTCCAGAAAAAATTCTATTTGCAACAGCGCTTTTTGGTGGATCAGCAGGAGCACTTTCAGGAATGTACCTATTTAGACACAAGACTCGTAAAACATCTTTTCAACTCATACTTGCATTGCTAATATTAGTTCAAATTGTTTTTGTAATAAAAATTTTTGAAATAAACCTATAAAAAAATAGACATTTTGTCTATTTTTTTACTCCCCTATTTCTATGTGGTCACCTATATTTAGATCGTGTCTTTTTCGTGCACTTCCAGTTCTTGCACCCTGCACAACTATCTCTATAAATCTATGACTACCATACCCAGAGCTACCAACAATTAATGCAGTTTGATTGTCTTTTACATCTTTTAACTGACGAGTACATACTGCTTCAAATTGATTATCAACATTTATATTTATTTTTCGCACTTCACCTGGTACAAACTTTATATCTTTTTCAGTTAGTGTCGTTTTTGCATTTCCAAAAGAATCAATCCACCATATTGCAGACCTTACATCTTGCACCTCATCTATACTTAAAGATTCAGATGGCACATCCCCTTTGTCCCAAATAATTTTTGCAAGTCGAGGAAGATAATTCAAACTTCTAAATTGAGTACTTGCTGCCTCTAGCACAGCTGAATCAGAGTACCCACCAAATTTTAAAACAGTTGGTATATCAGTTACATTAATCTTATCTATAAGTCCAAGTTTTTTTAAAAGACCAAAAGACACTCCATCTATTGTTCCTACAATAAGTTTTTTACCGATCCAGCAATAACCAAATGGTGATCCATTTTCCCATTTCTTTGCATGACCTGATCTGGGTGCAACGTTTACTGCAATTACACCTGGTGCATCATCTGACACATCGAGGATGTCTAATAAATTTCCAGAAGCCTCTAAATCTGTTTCTGCTCCAATAAAGCTAACATGCATTTTGGGAAACAAATGAGCATATCTTGTCTCCTGTCTTGTGCGTGCATTATCATCACGGCAGTCAGTTATAATAGTTACAAACATAGAACGCTAGACTAGCAGTAATCTTACTTTTAATAAAGTAATCAAAAAACACCCTGATCAACAAGATGTTTTTATTACATTTTAGCAATTGTTTTTTTAACTTTATCAATCTGTGTTTTATCAAAATTTGCTGTAGCTAATTTTGCCATTTCATCTATCATTTTTAACCCCTCATCATAATGATTTTTTACAGGTCCATCATGGTTTACATTTCCACGAATTGTATTATGTAGATCATTAAAATATGGCTGACCTGTTTGTGCCTCAACCATTACACCATGTGTTGGACTTAAAATAACATACCCTTTTTCAGAAGCTGCTATATACGTTTCCTTTAATTTTCCATAAATTTCATCAAGCTGTGATTGCTCTTGAATATCATATGGCATCATGCCTTCAAACCATGTATCCAATAAATCATAACCTTCTACATATTGCTCTAAACTAGAGCCTTTTTGACCATCATAAACCGTACCGTAATTTTCTGGAATCCCAGGTATTCCCTCGAGGTCTTTGAGTGCTTGTTCATTACTGTATAAATAATCAACAAGAACACTTTTCTTTTCACCAGAACTGTCAAAAACAGACAACCTTGGATCAGGCTGAGACCTATCTTCATGCTTGTTCCACTGAAACTCATTAGACGAATCAGTTATTACATATCTTTTATCAGCAAGATGGAATGCCTTTTCTACAACAAAACTTTCTTCACCACTTTGTTTATCTTTTACTTTTAGCTTGTATAAAAAACCATGCATGCCTCTAGATAATATTTCTCTATCACCAACTAAATCATAACCTTTTTGATCTAATGAATCTTTAACTGACTCAATACTTGCAACTCCATCTGGTATCTTCTCTCCTTCTACTGTAGTTCTTAATTCAACAACCTCAGAAGATTGTTCTACATTAAAATCACCGACTTCATTGGTTGGTTTGTTTTCTTTTCTCAATGCACGCTCTTCCGCATTTGGAAAAGGAATGATTTTTCCAACTTCTTCTCCTGGCATAAAATAATTATTAAATATTATATTAAGGATAAAACTTGAGAATAAAAAAAGCAAGTACACAATATACTTGCTAAGCGTAGCCTTTTGCGAACAACTGATCAATGGATGTCAAAATACGACGCTGGTTCTGTGAACCCATAATTCGCGACACCTCTTCACCGTTATGCATGAAAATGGTTGTCGGAATACTTCTTACACCAAAATCATTGGACAGCTTAGGCGAATCATCTACCATTACTTTTCGAATGGTTATTTTAGTCTCCAAATCTGGCATCATGCTTTCCACAACCTTTGACAACTGCTTACATGGTCCGCACCATACAGCTGAAAAAATAATCATGGCAAGCCCATCTTTTTCAACAATCTCTTTTTGAAAATTGGTTTCGTCTACAACATCAATGGCCATCTTATACCACCTCCTTTAAATTGTTTGGGTTTGTTCTTTGTGAACAAGAAACGTTATCCTAAAAATAACATCTTGTCAAGATACTATGATTTAATTGTAATATATTCTTAAACTTATTAAGTAAAATTTAATATTTAGATATTATAATATAATTTCATACCCATCTTTACTTATCTTATTTTTTAGTACTTTTCTCTACATTTTTTTTATTTGTATAATTTTTTCCAGCACTCTCATTGTTTTCTCAAGAAAAACCTATATGCAACTATCTATTGATTTGAAAATACACATATTATTACAATAGTCTTTACAAAAATATAAATCTGAACTAAGTTAGTAGATCTCTATATATACAGAGATCTACTATTTTAGTTGTACTTTATACCAAGGAGATTAGATGCGTTCATTTATAATGTTTATCTCTGTCTCATATATAATTTTTGTGCAGTTTGGTTGTGCATCAAACACCCCACCTACTGTAACTATGATTATACACAATGACACAATAGAAACACCGAATCTAATTTCACCTAAACCAGATTCGCAGACTTCTTTTTTTGATGGATTACAACCTCCAGATACATACACTGATCAGAGTGATCCAAACTGCTCGCCATTTACAGTTATTGATTCTCAGGGGACTCACATACAGGTAGATAGTTACCTTAAATTTAGTCTAAATCCTGATTCACCTAATGGGGAAATAACCTATGGTAATCAAACAGTTTTTGTTCTAGATTCAAATGCACTATGTGGAGATATTGTTATTAGTTCAATTTATTTTCGCATGGTTGGAAATTCTGGTCCAGATGATTGTAATGAGTGGTTGAAGTATGTGCCAAATGAAATTACAGTTACTCATTACAATTCACAAGATTGTACATTAATTAATAGTGGTTGTAGTGCAAATCAAACAGAACTGTATTGGCAATGCATATTCACTGATGAACAAGTTGTTGTTACAAAAGATCAGATACTTACAATGCATGTAAATATCAATGTAACAGATCTACTTGTGTCAGACTCACCTTTTAGATTTGATGTGGTTCCTTTTTATTCATGGTATGAGATCAATGATCCAGATGCATATCCAAATAAAATGGTTGCGGATGTAATATTTGGTCACACACTTAATATTGATAAATAAAAGTTGTGAACATATTGACTAAGACTTTGATGTGATATAATCTTTCGCATCTTATTTAAAATAGATTTTATAAAAGGAGTTTCTGAATGAACCGTGCGGATGAGCAGAGGTCTTGCTGTAAATCCACAAAACAGCAGTTCCCTAATCAACCAAAAGATGGGGTACGTCATGTGGATCTTATCTCTTACAAAGAAACCAACGATAGACATGCTGTGCTTTTTGATACGTGCAGCACAAATACTCGTGGAGGATTCTCGGAATTCGACACACATAGAAATAATGACTTAATTTAAAAATAGTCAAAATACTTAACACTCATTACTTTGAGTGTTTTTTTGTTAAAAAAATTATATATAGCGATACTATAATTATTACTATTTCAAAATGAATTAACACTTTAGACATCTCAACTGGTGAGGTTGGAAATATTTTTAGCAAATCCAAAACCATAAGCAGAAAGTACAACCAGGCAGAAATATGCGCCATTTGTATTCCTTTTTCTTTATCCTTATCAATAATCATTAAAGCATATATACCAATAAGTATTACTAATACTATTAATAAATTAAAACCCCAATATGAAAATACACTCATGTGATCAAAAGTTCTATTTTCAATAATCCACCATGGATTAAGGGATATTAATAAAATAAAGTTTATAATCGAAAATGTTTTTATTATTTTTATTCTTTTAATTATGTTCATACGTTATAAATTATACCAAATAAAAAACAGTTGAAACTAATCAACTGTTAAGTTATCTGTTTTTCCAGATAATTTGATCTCGTTCTGGACCAATTCCGATTGCATCCACTGGAATACCTGTGTGTAATTCGATTTCATTCAGGTAGGCCCTGGACTCGATAGGTAAATCTTCAAATAATTTTGTTTTTGTGATGTCATCACTCCAACCTGGAACTTTTAAATACTGTGGCACAGCTGATGCAACAGACATTCCAGTCAGTGTCTTTTCTGCACTGATATTCGCATAACCATCACACATCTGAAGATTTTTAAATCCAGAAAGCACATCAAGCTTGGTCACAATCAGATCAGTGATTCCACCCATCCTGCATGCATATGACAATGCATGCATATCAATCCAACCACACCGACGAGGTCGGCCAGTGGTTGTTCCGAATTCCTTTCCTTGCGTACGCAACCTTTCTCCAACTCCATTGTTCAATTCGGTAGGAAAAGGACCAGAACCTACACGTGTAGAGTATGCTTTTGCAACACCGATTACACGATCAAACTTGAATACACCAAATGTAGATGAAACACCCGCTGCGGTGCAACAAGATGAAGTTGTGTAAGGACGAAAACCATGCATTGTATCTAGTAGTATGCCTTGTGCTCCTTCAAATAGTACATTACTACCTAATTGAATAGCATTGTGCACATAACCCCTAGTGTCTCCAAGATTAGGGACAATAGAATCTGCATACTTCATACACCAATCAACAGTCTGATCAAGTGACATTGGATCAATCTCAATATTTAAATCAGAAAGATCCACCTTACAATTATCAACTCCTAGATGTTTTGCAATTGCACAAAGCTCATCAAAATATCCAGATTGTGTTAAAGCTTCTTGTACCAAGCGTTTGTTTGTCAGATCATTAAGCCTTACACCCCGACGCAGCCAAAAATCACCGTATGCAGGCCCAATACCACGCTTTGTAGTTCCAATTGCAATTTTGCCGGCTGCAACTTCACGACCTGCGTCAAGTGCCCTATGCATTGGAATTACAACTGGAGTTGAATGATCCAACAAAACAGTTGATCCATATTTTTTTGCTAGTTCAAGCTCACTTGAACCAACAGCTAAATCGAATACAACACCAGGACCCACAATATTAACAACACCTTCGCGAATGATTCCACTTGGACAAATGTGTATTGCTTCTTTTTTGCCATCAACTACAATTGTATGACCAGCATTTCCACCTCCATTAAAGCGAACCACAATATCTGAATTCTCAGATATTGTATCCACGATCTTTCCTTTGCCATCATCACCCCATTGGGCACCGAGAACTATTTGCACACTCATGGAAACCTCCTTGTGAATGCGTATAAATTATTAAAGGTCCAGCACAAATTTACTCCTCCTAAAGCTTTTGTCAATATGCTTATCCTCAATAAAATAAAAAAGGCCTTAGATGGCCTTTTAAGTTAATTATAGATGTAGTTTAGAGGCGAGAAATACCAAGTGCAAAACGTACTCGTCCTAAAATACACTCAATATAGAATTGTTGATTCCTTTCAAAACCCCTTGCAATACCATCTGAAATTGTAATTAAAAACACTTCAGTACATCCTAAAATTTGTATTCCCAATTGCTCTTTTATAGGATAACGTCCTTTCTTTGACAGACACCAATAAAGAATTTTGACATCACCCTTATTAAGTCCTGTGATCAATAATCCATCTGGCTCCAGTGTGCTATATATAAAGTCTGAAACTTTTTGTTTTTGAAAACCACGATGGCTTATTATTTCCCATGCTTCACAAATGTGCTCTTTTGCGTAGAGATCACCTGCTATAAGCTTACTTTTTAGAATAAGTAAAGCGATAAGCGAAAACACAGTAAGCGGAAGTCCAATTAAAATTATATCTTCTGGCGTCAAATTCAATTCTCCTTACCAGGGAACAAATAAAAATACTACTTTAAGACCCTTCTGTCAATAGTTTTAATCCAACCATTTATCTGATTGCCTTACTAGCAACTCACCAGCCCTCAAAGGCTGTGCCATTAAATCCTTTGTGACTTTTTCCATTCTGGAACTTTGAGATCCTTTAACTAAAAGTATATCTCCTTTTTTAACCTTAGAATCCAACCATCTTCCAGCGTCTACTGAATTATTAAAATGTTCTGTTTTTGATTCATCAAAACCCGCATCTAATGCACCTCTTTGCATGTCTCTTGTTTTTTCACCAACTGTAACAAGTATGTCAGCACCAACTTCTGCAATTTTCATTCCAATCATTCTGTGCTCATCTTCAGTATATCTGCCCAATTCTGCCATTTCACCAAATACAACAATCCTTCTTTGTTCGTCCTGTAAACTAAATGAACTTAGTACTTCTAATGCTTCTGCCATTGATGCAGGTGCGGCATTGTAGGATGAATCAATAATTAAACTACCTTTTATGCCAGCAATGGCATTCATGCGTCCTGGCTCTTGTTCTATACAACTTACACCAGAAACAATCTCTTCATCACTCAACCCAAGATGCTTTGCAATTGCAACTGCAGCTACAACCGATCTTGCAACAGCCTTACCAAGCATATTCACAAGTTCAAATTGCAACACGTCCCCATCTTGAGTTCTTGTTGTCATGTTTATGTTTGAAAAATTCTCACCGGGTTCAAAAGAAAAATCTTCTCTTGTGGAGATACTAAAATCTGAAGCTATCACGTCTGAAGATTCAGAAAAACCATATTTTAAAACCTTTGCTTTTGCATGCTCAATTAATCCACGTACCCTTGTATCATCTCCATTTATTACAACCAACCCGTCCTCATATACACATTCGAGAAGTTGAGCTTTTTCTTCAGCTAACTGTTCTACTGTTTGAAAATTTTCAACATGAACAGGAGATATACCTGTAAGCACCCCTATGTTCGGCCGTACAATGTCACACAAATACTTCATATCACCTGGATGATCAATTCCATACTCTAATACATAAACCTGTGGAATGTTTTTTGGTGTAGATAATAATATTTTAAGCCAACCAAGTATGGATTTTCCAGGTGAGCGCTGTCCAAGAATTGTTAATGGAACACCGAACTCGTTATTGTAGTTATCAATATTTTTAGCAACTGAGTATTTTTTTGACAATAATGCAGCAATTGCATTTCTAGTTGATGTTTTACCAATCGAACCTGTTACACCAATTATTATTGGTTTATGCTCCTCAATTAATTGATGAGCTTTTTTTGCTAATTGTTTTTGTATAAATGCTTTCATATTATTCTACTTGTCTTACTGGTGGAACTTCAAAATACTGTAACAGAAACTCCGCAATTTTCCCAAATAATGGAGCAGCTGTTGACTCTGCCCACATTACTGATTTTGGATTATCTATTCTGACCACCATTGCAAATTTAGGATCTTCAACTGGACCAAAACCTGCAAATGATCCAATTGTTGAGTCTTCACTATAACCAATCCCATCTGTCTTTGCCACCTGTGCTGTACCTGTTTTACCACCAATGTAATATCCATCTACCCCAGCCCTTTTACCGTGACCGTGCTCAATAACAGAAACAAGCATTGCGGAAAGTGTATGTGCGGTTTTCTCATCAATTACCTGTGTTATGTCAACAGAAGGTCTTGTTTCTATTGTTTCATCTGAATAAATTATCTCATCAATGATTTGTGGCTTCTTTAATACACCTCCATTGGCAATTGCAGCATATGCCATTGCAATTTGTAGCGGTGTTGTTGTTATTCCCTGACCAAACGAAGCTGTTGCTGCATAAATCTCTGAACCTATATCAAGTGAACTTATGTTACCTGCAACTTCTGTATCTAACTCAATACCCGTTATCTGACCAAAACCAAATCTCTTAATATACTCTATAAATTTTTCCATGCCTGTTTGGCGCATAGAAAAAATCATTCCTGTGTTAATCGAGTCCTCCAGAACCTGTGTCATATCTACTTCACCATACACCTTACCTTCTGCGTTTCCAATTGGCTTGTGCCAACCATCTACCATAGACGATCCAGTGTCCTCAAATTTTGTTTTTGGTGTAACGTTTCCAGAATCCAATGCAGCAGCCATTGTGATCGATTTAAAAATAGATCCTGGCTCATATGCTAAAAATATTGCTGGATTATTAAATTGATTTATATTTTCAACTTTTGAATAATTATTTTGATCAAAATCAGGCACACCACACATTGCCATAACTCTACCTGTTGCTGGCTCAATTATAACCACACTCCCACCGTCTGCATCATATTCATTAACAGCCTCTTTTAACAGAGAGCACGTCATAAACTGTAATGTTCGATCTATTGTTAACACTATTTTTGCTCCATCCTTCGCCTTCTGAACTGACCTGTCTGCAACAGCAATCAGCCTACCTGATATATCATTTTTAGAATTAATAAAGCCATATTTTCCAGCAAGCACATCTTCAAAATATCCTTCGATTCCATACTTGCCAGATTTATTTCCGTCATTATCCGAGCCAATAAAACCAACAATATGACCTCCCAGAGATGCATCTGGATATATTCGTGCTGCCTCTCTAATAAATTCAATACCTTCTAAATCATGTTCTAATATTTTTCTTAAAATCTTTTCAGTTACACCTTTTTCAAGTGGCTCATACGGATCATTGGGTCTATCCAACCTTTTTATTAATTCTTCTTTTTTTTTATCATCATATTTAAATACCTCACTAAATACATTGGCTGTTTTTTCAACATCCTTAATGTGCTTTGGTTCTGCATATATAAATGACAAACGTTGATTTGTTGCAAGAGGAACCAATGCCTCATCCTTATAATCATGCATGTAAATAGACCCTCTAACTGGAATTAACTCCTTAAACATCTCGTGCTGAGAAGATGCTAGATCCTTATAAAAACTATAATCTAGTATTTGCAAAGAAAATAACTTTAAAATAATTAATCCTGCAAAAATAATTATTAAGTATTTAAAAATCTCAAGACGAATATCTATTTTTAGATTTGATTTTGATTTCCATTTTTTTGACCTTGCCATAATGCTTATAAACCGAACCCAAATAATGATCCGTTGCCGTTTGGATTTAATGATTTATTTACCTCAACACCATCCATAACCCCATCACCATCTGTATCTGGGTTATCTGGGTTTGTTCCATAGAATTTTTCTAATATATCACTTAAACCATCTTTATCTCTATCATTATTTACCTCAATGGTTTGTCTGGGTAACTTAGCTGTAATTGTGCTTTCTGAAACAATATTTTTAGAACCATGAATTTTAGATCTTGATAATCCTAAAAGAGATTCTCTGTGTTTGCTTAATATGTCCTTAAAATAAACACTTTGTTTTACTTTGTATGCACCTATCTGTTTATTGAAATCTGAAAACTCTATTTTGTTATCCATTGAAATAAACAGGTCTGAATCCTCATCTATTACACCGCCAATAACATGAACTCTATATAGCAGATGATCCTTTATACCGATCCAAAATTTGATCTTAAATTTCGATAATTTCTCAGACAATAATTTAATTTCAACGCGCTCTGTATCACTTGGTTCTCTGCTATATTTTACTCGTATTACATCTAGTAAAAAAGTGTACAGTGCATCTCTATCAAACCGTACATCAATGGGTCTTGTATTTACTCCATTAACCAGCTCTGTAATATTGTTAAATGATGATAGAAATATGTCTGAATTACGTAACATCTCACGTAATTCTAAAACAAAAGCGTCACTCAATTCTCCATCTGTTAAAAAAGTTTTAATTGGGAAATCTGCTCCGACAATAATATTACCCCACCCAGACAATTCCCCATAATCAAACTCAACCCACTGATCATCCGTTAATTTTACACCAAGAATTTCTGGCACTGGTTTTTCATACCTTAAATATGTCTGATTATTTACATAATGAACCTCCCCTTTTAAATCATTAAAATCTTGTCCTGCTAATAATTTTACTAATCGAAACCTTGTCTTATAGTTCATTCCATTTTCACTACTTAAATCAACTCCTCCGTTAGCATACAAAGTGGTACTTTTTTCATTTTTAGACCAAGCAAACCCAGACGAGTGTGAAAATGTGTTTATTTCAGACATCTTTTGCAGCATTAAAAACACCTCTCTTTCAGGAGTAAATTTTGTCATTACAATATAAGTTGCAAATGTGATCGACATTAAAACACAAACACTTATCAAAATAAAAATGAGGGATTTTTTCATACCCTCATTTTATAGCTTTTTGATAACTTATCAAATACTAAACTGTTGTTAAGTCATCTTCTGAAACAGTTTTTCCAATATATTGATAAACCTCGCCGGTATTTTCATTTGTAATAATACGTATAGTATCTCCATCTTGCGACTGATAGTCTGAAAATAAATATCTATCCCCTTCATCTTCCTCAGGATTACCAATTATTTCAGTTATTTTACCTGCATCCTCGTAACTAAACTCGTACTCTTTAGCCTGATACAATATCACATCAGACGGCTCTATTTCTTCCTCAATTTTATGGAATAAAACCAACTCTTCTTCATCTGGTGCAACAGCAAACATTACATCTCCATCATCATACATCCAATACAAAACAGCACCATTATCTAATGTTATCTCAGCACGTCCCATGTATCTAAATGGTTCATTAAATACACTTATTGATTTTGATAAATCAATTTCTAATAAATCTTTAATATCCATAAACTAATTTTAATGGAGTTTTCCTCTTTTGTTTAACAGCGAGATTATAACGATTCATAATAAAAAAGTAAATTATTTTTTATCTAGTTTGTATTTACTTAGAATTTTTATTAAATATCATAATTGAATAATATATTGTTTTTTTGCTAATATTAGCCAAAAGGGTTGACATTTAGTAAAAAACATGCTATATTATTGCACTGTCCACGCGCAGTGGGTCAGGTAGGTACACACATTCTTATTTTGAGAATAAACAACAAACAAGCTACGTGCCTAGCTTACAATTTAGAAGGAGTGGTAACAATGCCTCTACATAGGACTACTGTAATTGATCGGCTTTGCAAACGCGAAGCACTCATGTTTGAGCATGAGAATCCACCACAAAAATCTGGGAATGACCCGATTGTTGTTAGAGCTTATGAACTTCAACGGTTTACAAATGTTGTAATCGAAGTTCCAAACAGCTCCGAAATCAACACCGTTGAAACCGCAGGTCCTGCTGGTGAATATGTGCACACCTCCATCAATGGAGTTGATGTACATTTTCGAAAGGGTATGAAGGTTGTTCCAGGCGAAGTCACTGTTGGAGACATCGTCATTTATGTGAAAACATGGGAACCAAAGACGTCTGATAAGAGTAGAAACGTGCATCGTAATTACAGTCTCTGCATCAACGTAGAGACTGTAAGTAACAACAATGAGCCTGAGCAACGCTTGTATATAAGTGATACTGCCGCTCGGACCTACAAACGACGATTCATGGATCTTTCCGGACCTGAAAGGTACTGCCACCTCTCAAAGGATCGCAGTCGCAATCAGGACGTTCAAGTTCTTCCACTCAACAAGCCTACTCGACTTGTTGATACAACTACGACTCAATCTCGTGAGTCCAATCCTCAGCACACACAAATGGCTTATGCCATGCGTGAAGCTGGTCTTGTTTAGACCAAATCACCTCAATTGAGGTTCTATAGCGTCGGAGAAAAACCATCTGGTTTAGTACCCGGCGCTATTATTTTTTTATATATAAATATATATCTGCTCTACCCACTTCTTTGTCTATTTTTTCTGGCTCCCAATTTGGAAGCGGCCAAACATATGAAACAACCTTTGAGCCCGCTGTTAATTCTTTATGTAGCTTTTCTGATATTTTTTCATAGGCCTCTGGCATTAGAAACATATAAACTGCATTATAATCAAAATAATTTATTTTAAATAAGTTTCCATAATGAACCTTAAATTTTTTACCATTTGTAAAAATTGTTTTTGATTTTGCAAAAAAAAAGTGCAATAAAGATAGTTCAATGCCATTAATATTTGCTTCTGTGTTTTTAGATAAATACTTCGACAATCTTGCTGTACCACATCCAAGTTCAATAAACTTGTCATTTGATTGTAAATCTAGTAGCTTATAAATTCTTTGCTTATCTTTGTTCCATGTTGGTACCCATGGAGCAGCAGAATGTGCTGCATAGGCTGCACTTATAAGTAAAAGCAAAGATATAGCTATAATTATTTCCATACACCAACAGGATACCACCTATTAAATATTTCTGTTATTATCACAGCATGATTGCAATCATTCGATACAATGAAATAGCACTTAAGGGAAGAAACAGAGCTTGGTTTGAGGACAAGCTTATTTTGAATATAAAAAAATCCTTTAGTAATTCTGAGATTAAGGTAAAAAAGAAATATGGAAGAGTGCTAGTTGTATTTTCAAAGGATCAGATTGATGATATAAAAAAAACACTATCACGTACATTTGGAATTGAAAGCTTTTCTTTTGGAATACTTTCAAAATCAAACTTTGATAATATTACAAAAAATGTAGTTGATCTTGTAAAACACAACCCAAATCAATGGAATACGTTTAGAGTAACCACAAAAAGACAAGACAAACAATTTCCAATTAAATCAAATACATTGAACGAAAAAATTGGCGGTTGTATACTTGATACATTTACTCAGAAAAAAGTTGATCTAACCAACTTTGATTTAAACATACGAATTGAAGTTACACATCACGAAACGTACATAACAACCGAACACCACAAAGGTCCAGGGGGTCTACCTGTAGGTGTAAGTGGAAAATATGTATGTATGCTTTCTGGTGGTATAGACTCACCTGTTGCTGCATGGCACATGGCAAAAAGAGGTTGTGATGTTCACTTTATACATTTCCACAGCCTTCCGTATACTGACCGTGCATCTACTCAAAAAGTTAATGAACTTGCTGAAATATTATCAACATGGGGCTTGAATACCAAAGTTTCTCAAACTCCATTTGCTGAGACACAAAAGGAAATTGTTAAAAAAACAAACTCGTCTTACAGAATAATATTATACAGAAGACACATGATGCGCCTTGCTGAGGTATATGCAAGAAAAATAGGTGCGCAAGCAATCATTACAGGCGAAAGTCTTGGTCAGGTTGCAAGTCAAACAATTGAAAACATTACAGTTATAGAGGATGCTGTTTCGATACCAATTCTTAGACCATTAATTGGATTTGATAAGAATGAAATTATTGAAATTGCTAAAAAAATTGGCACCTTTGAAACATCTATACTTCCACATGAGGACTGCTGTTCTTTGTTCATGCCAAAGAACCCTATAATAAGATCTACATTAAATGAAGTAAAAAAAGAAGAAGAAAATTTAGACTTAAAAATCTAGACCTTCTCTAGCTTTTACTCCTGAATAAAAATAATGTTTTTTTAAGCACATCTCTGTAATTAAATTTGCTTTGTTTAAAAATTCATTTGGAGCATTACGACCGGTTAAAATAAGTTCGGTCGTTTTTGGTTTGTTATCTATAAGATTTAGAACAGCCTGTACAGAAACTATACCAAGTGCAGCTGAAGAATTTATCTCATCCATAACAATCAAATCATATTTTTCTGTGAACATTTTCTCAATGTATAAAAGTCCTTTTTTGCCTTCTTTTTTATCTATTTCTTTTATTGAAAAATCAAAAGCGTTTGTAATTGGATGAATCCTATCTCTTCCAGTTACGTAATACTTTATGTCTATTTCATCAAAGATTTTTCTTTCTGAATAATGCACATCCCCACCTTTGTCAAAATATACAAATCCAACTTTTCTGCCTGCAGCATGGGCTCTAAGCAAGGTTCCTATTGCACTTGTGGTCTTCCCTTTTCCATCACCTGTAAACACTTGAATCAAACCAAATCCCTCATGACCTCTTACGCTTTCATCGAATTTTTGTTCTGGCATATGTAATATAAAACTAAAGTGAGGGCTTGCACCCTCACTTACAAAATAGATAAAATCTTTTTAACTACACCCGCTTGTCGCACCACAATTTAAACATTTATAACAAGCTGCATTTCTAACCATTATAGACCCGCACGTATCACATGCTGGTGCATCTGAATGATTATCAAATGTCTGTGTATGTGCAGTCTCTACACCATTAATTTCTTTAGTATTTTCAAATAGCTGTTTTTGTGAACTAATGTCTTTATTTTCAACTAATTCTTTTACATCTGAGTCTGCAACATACGACACCGCATCTTCTTCAGATACATTTATACCAACTGACAACTGGGCTTCTTTTGGTAAAAATTTAATAGCCAACCATCTAAATATGTAATCCGTTATAGACTTTGCAATTCGTATTTGTGGATTATTTGTATAACCAGATGGTTCAAATCGCATATGAACAAACTTATTTACCAACACATTTAATGGTACACCGTACTGTAAACCAATTGAAATAGAAGTTGCAAAGCTATCCATTAGACCACTAATTACAGACCCTTCTTTTGCCATTGTTACAAATATTTCACCCGGTGTTCCGTCGTCGTATAAACCAACTGTTATATACCCCTTATGATTACCTACTGCAAATTTATGAGTAACAGCACGTCTCTCATCTGATAACCTACGCCTTTTTAGCGTCCTTTCTGCTGATACATTTTTTTGTGTAACTTCTTTTGAGTCTGTGTTTTGTTTCTTTGCATCTTGTTCTTTTGATGTTGTAAGAGCCTGCTGCCTCTTTGACCCATCTCTATAAACAGCAATTGCCTTTAGTCCTAATTTCCAACCCTGCATATACACCTCCTCTATATCTTCACGTGTAGCTGTATTTGGAAGATTTACAGTCTTTGAGATCGCACCTGATATAAACGGTTGCACAGCTGCCATCATTTTAATATGTCCCATGTAACCAATTGACCTCTCGCCATTTGCTGGTTTAAACGCACAATCAAATACAGCTAGATGTTCATCTTTTATATGTGGTGCCTTTTCAATTGTGTCGTTAGATTCAATGTATTTTAAAATATCTTGAATCTGATTTTCAGAATAATCTAATTTTTGTAAGGCTTCTGGAACTGTGTTATTTACTATCTTTAACATTCCACCACCCACAAGCCACTTATACTTAACAAGTGCTATGTCTGGCTCAACCCCCGTTGTGTCACAGTCCATAAAGAATGCAATGGTTCCTGTTGGTGCCAAAACAGAGATCTGTGCATTCCTTAATCCAAACTTACTACCATGCTCTACAACATTATCCCAAGCCTTACGAGACTCAGTAATAAGATCCTGCTCTACACCTTGTGGCTGCAATGTATATGATGCATCTCTGTGCATCTTCATTACATCCATACATGGTTCCTCATTCATTTTAAATCCAGCAAATGGTCCAATTTTTTCTGCTATCTTCGCGGATTGATAATATGCATGCCCACTCTGAAGAGCGCTTATGGCAGCAGCTAAATTACGACCTTCGTCTGAATCATATGCCAAACCTGAACTCATGAGTAATGCACCTAGATTTGCATAGCCAATACCTAACGGACGATAATCTAGACTATTTTGTTCAATTGCAGGAGTTGGATAGGTTGCACTTCCAACAATAATTTCCATTGCTGTAATAATAATCTCATTAGCCTTCTTAAATGACTCTACATCAAACACCTCCTTTCCATTAACTTCTTTTCTGTACTTCATCAGATTTAATGATGCTAGATTACAAGCGCTGTCATTTAAAAACATGTATTCAGAGCATGGATTTGAAGCATAAATACGATCTGTGTTTTTACATGTATGCCACTTGTTTATTGTTGTGTCATATTGAATTCCCGGGTCACCACATTGCCATGTTGCATCAGACATCATTCCCATCAAATCCTTTGCTTTCCATTTTTGCACTACTTCTCCTGTTGTAATCGCATGAGTATTCCAATCTCCATCACTTTCAACAGCTTGCATGAAATCATCTGTTACTCTCACAGAATTATTTGCATTTTGAAAATAAATTGAACTATATGCTGGTCCCTCAATAGATCCATCATACCCCGCATCCATTAATGCCCATGCTTTTTTTTCTTCCTCTACTTTACATGTAATAAAATCATCAATATCTGGATGATCGATGTCTAATATAACCATTTTTGCTGCACGACGTGTTTTTCCACCACTCTTTATAACTCCAGCAAATGCATCTAATCCTTTCATGAATGAAACTGGGCCTGAAGCTTTTCCATTACTTCCACCAAGATACTCATGTTTAGAACGTATTTTAGATAAATTAGATCCAGCCCCTGAACCACCTTTAAATAAAGTACCCTCTGTTACACATAGATTTAAAATTGACTTCATGTCGTCCTGGACTGAATTAATAAAACACGCTGAACATTGCTGTGGCCTTGATGTTCCAACATTAAACCAAACAGGAGAATTGAATGCTGCCATTTGATTTACCAAAATATGATGCAATTCGTCATCAAAAACCTGAGCGTCCTTCTCGGTTTGAAAGTACCCTTCCGTTCGACCCCAATTAGAAATAGTTTTAGCAACCCTTCCTACCAACTGTTTTACTGATGTCTCTCTATCTTCTTTACCTACTGTTCCATAAAAATATTTTGCAACAACAATATTTGTGGCAGTTTGAGACCACGACTTTGGAATCTCAACATTTTTTTGCTCAAATACAGCTTTCCCTTTCATGTCTGTAATAGTTGCGTCCCTTAGCTCCCATTCTATTTCATCAAATGGATGAAGCTCTGCTTTTGTAAAATATCTTTCAACAGAAATACCCTGACCATATTTATGCTTAACATATTCTTCTGCTTTGTTTTTATCGTACTGAATATAAATTTTTGAAACATGCATTAAATTATTATTAATGAACGTTAAATTAACAGCTTCTCTTATATCTGCATATGTTGGCACACTGTGTCCATCAAACTTCTTAGTTAAATTCTGTATTACATATGATGTAATCTTCTTTTCTAGAATCTTATCTCTAATACCAGAAGCAACTAATGTATTAGATACTGAATTTTTTAATTTTATAGGATCAAAATCTACCTGTTCGCCAGAATGCTTTGTCAGTTTTTTAACAGAAGTCATAAATTCCCAAATTACATCTGACACCTTGGATTCATTAACTACTTTATTGGGCACACTTGAATTTACATCAGACATAGGTAGAAATTTTAAATATTGATTTATTGTCTATTTTAGATTTTATTTTGAGACTAAAAAACAATCCTTTTGGGATTATCCTGTATTAGTTTCCTCACATTCTTGTGTTTAACTTCTAAGATATCCTAGTTCCCACATACCACTATATGTAGTGGTATGACTCTATTTTAGACCACTATATGTAGTGTGTCAAAATCTTGGTTATCCACACCATAAAACACATATTATACCCAGCACATCAAAAACCCATTGTTAAATTTATTATTGCTTTATCCTCTTTGTTTAGCTCAAAATTAACATCTATAGCCTTTCTGTTCCCCAACCTATCCTCATAAGCCAATGCTTTATACTTTAAACCATACTCATATATATCTTTTGTTACTTTTACATCCTGCAAGCAATAATCTTTAATTTTTTGTATCTCTCCTTGCTTCCACCATTCAACAGCTTGTAAACCATGCCCTGATTTACGTGTTCCTATTGATGCAGCGGCCACATCATCGAGTTTAAGTCTAAAACCTAGAAATTTATGTATTTCTTCCAAAATATCTAAATTTGTAAATTTTAAAAAATCACCACTATAGTAGTTGTTCATTACAGGTAGATCAAAACCCTTTGTATTATATCCAATGATTCTGTCAGACTTTTCAAGCCTTGGCCACAATGAATTTAGCTCATTCTCCTCAAACACCTCATAAGTTTTAGTTTCATAAAAATAGCATCCTATGACTGATATCTTTAATTTTGAATGTATGTAGCCACCAACCTCTTGAAAAGTATTTTGTGTTTCGATATCCAATACAACTTCTTTTGACATAGACGTAAATTATAACACAAATATATTTAAAATCTCTTTTGAGAATTTATGGTATTTGATATAAATATATTATATCATCACAAATGATATCTTTTTTTATAAATGTGAGTTTTTTAAATTGAAATACCCTAGAAACAACCCTTGTACCACTTGAGTAATTTTGAATTAATAGTGGTTCTAGTTTAGCATTTACAGAATCAAATAAGTACACAGCAATTACGTCAGCATATGGATGATGTGTTTTAAACATGTCTCCACAAATAAAAACAATACGATCATTGCGTCGTATTATTTTTTTTATATATGACATTACTACCAACAGAAATCTAGCCTCTATTCCAATACCATGTGCTCTAAATTTTGTTGTTGCACAAAACAATAACGAACCAGTCCCTGAACCAAAATCCACAACTGTTTCTCCTGGCCTTACATTTGCAATCTCACACATTTTTTCAGCAATTTTGTTTGATGTACGCACCCACGGAACACCAACAATTCCCATAACAATATAATACAAAATTGTCAGTAGTGAAATTATCATCAACCCTATTGCAATAAACGCAAACCAAACAGACAACATACTAGCTATTCAGCAAATGCGCTCTTTGCCACATTCCACAAACGATCATCACCGTTCTCCTTTAGTAAATACCACCATTCTGCGCCCCAAAGATATGCTTCTGATAATCTTGCTTTTCTAGCAAAATCTAAATTATTCTCAAACTTCTCCACATCAAATGCATCATACCACTCAAGTATTGGTCTGTTCTCAATAGGTTCAGGGAACCACGGCTCAGCTTGCAATTCAGAAACTATTACACGAGACACATAATCCTTAACTAATTGAGCTCTTAAATAATAAAACTCTGGTGATATTGGGTACATAAAATGACCAAAAAAATCATTCCAGGTTTGCCTATACATTGAAAGACCAAGTATATCGGCTTGTTTTGCCGCATCTTTCCACGGTCCCAATTCACCGCTAACAGTAACTTGTATTGGCTTGTTATCAAGTTCTCGTACAATCGACACTCTTTCATTGAACTGTTCCATTGTTACCTGTTCTTCACATTCACCAAAAGGAAAGAATGGTTCATTTTCTACTTGCCATCTGTCTACAGAAACTGAGTTACGATACCTCTTTACTGTTTCTCCTATAAAATTCATTGTATGTTTGTGCTGCTCTTCTGAGTTGAATTTTTTAACCCAATCTGGCACAAAACACTCTGGCCATCTTGGTACTTTTGCACCAACTACCATTGTTAAATTAACATCATTTTTATTAGATTGGTCCACCAACCAATCATATGTCGACCAATCGTAAATTCCTTCTTCTGTTTCTACCTCAGACCAATAAACTGGAAGTCGCACATATTTTACATTCAAATCATCGAGTAGAGTTTTGTAAACTTTTTTATCATCTAATCCCAATCCTTTACTGTAAACTGTTGAGAAAGTAATACCGTATTTTGTTTTTACATCTTCAGGTATGTCACTTAGCCACATGTTTGCATATACAAACACAAAACTTGTTGCAATGAGTAGCAACACAAATGCCCATATGTGTGAATGTTTTTTATGAAGTGACATTAAATTTCCTCTCGTTTTTCTCTTAAAAATCCTAACCAACTTTCTATTATATCAATCGCCGCCTTAAATGGTGCCTCGATTATAAAATCGAAGAAAAATAAAAATATATTTACTCTAGGTGCCCTCATTGCAACCCATCTACCAGCTCTTACTATTGGTAAGAATAACACATCTGCTAAAACTCCGAGAAATCCAGTTGTTGGATCAAAGACCATTAATTCTCTTCTTGTGTTCCTGATTCTTAAACCAAAGTATGCAACTAATGACAAGAAGAATATAAAAAAGAATGTTGATAAAGCATTAAAACCAAAAGATCCTAGACTGTTTGATATAAATAATACAACACCTGCAAACACACCTACATACAATAAATTAAAAACCATCCATAAGGGACCTTTTACCCAAGGACGTTTTCTCTTAAATATAAGTGAAAAATCATCTCTCAATCCCAACAATGAATGAATCTCCTCTGTAATTTTTGATGTGTTCTGACTTTTAGGTATACGCACACTTAACCCTACAACAGCTAAAAGTAATGGTGGAAAAAATACATTTATTGCTAAAGGTAAGTACTCAACTGTTTGTAATACAAAAACCTCATATGGATATTCTACCAGAAATACAAGAATACTTTTTGTTAACAATAAAAAAACCATTGCACGAACTACGGTTCGCATTATTTTAGTTCTGAACAGTGAATATTTTTCGTTTGTTGCGGCACTAATAGCTGAATCAAGCACTGATGTATCTTTACTGTTAACAGCCTGAGTAAATGCCTCCGGATTATCTTGTGCTATTTCAGACAAGATTCTAAACACAACAGCATGACGTCTCACAAACCTAAACACCGCATCTTGAGACTTGTGTCCTATCTGTTCTTCTACTGAAGCTATAACTTTTTTTAGATTTAGAGCTATTTCGTTTACTACATCATCTTTTGAGTTTGCTGTTCTCCATTTTGGATAATATAAGGTCAACATTCTATATCTAAGGGTTGCTATATTAGATTTTAAAACTGCCCTATGTACTGCAATATACATCTGTAAATCCTGATCAGCCTCATCCACCACCTTCGTACGCCACTCAGTACGTTTTTTTAATTCCTGATATGCATAACTGGCCAGTGCCTCATCTATACAAGGTGGTCCTAATACATACTCTATTTCTGTAGAAAGCACATCAAGCAGCCACTTGTAGTTATCATGACTCTCTTTTACATCTTCATGTAATCCTCCAAACATTCTTTTGTATTTTTGTAAAATATCAGCAACCTTATCCACCATTTCTGAAGGTACTTTGTTATTTTCTAAATAACGAGCCCATATCAATTCCTTTATTAACTTTGCTGATAATTTCTTTGCATCAGTTTCTGCAAGACGTCTTTTTAGGATTCTTCTAATAGCATTGCGCCTTAAAAGATGCTCTTCATCATATTCGAGAGTATTTCTTATTGTCTCATAAACAGAAGCTGCTGCTGAAACCGTCTCTGAAACATTTATTACATCTTCATTTTTTTCCTCGCTCACCTTTTCGTTACGCATCGATACTATCGTACTCAAAAGATGCTGAAGAGCTTTATCCATAATATTAAACAATTAACGGCAGGGGTTCTACTTCGCTTTTACGCCCCAAAACAAGATCCTCTATTCTGTATGTGCCGTGTGTTGGTGCTTCTATATAACCATTCCAGGCCATTCTTGCAACCCCCCCAGACTGAATCCAGTCAAAAAGCCATTCATCAGTGTATAACGCATCGTTTTGTGGCACTCCTCCACCAACGTACTGTAACCATATACGGTTAAAATCCTCCTGTGAACCAATTGGAGGTGCCATAACAACAGCAATTCCCAAACCTGTGTAAAACGATAATTCACTTGGTTTTGTCCATAATATATCTGTTGTTTTTAATATCTCATTAAATCCTGAAAAATAGTCCGCTCGTGAATTAAACTCTGGAACAACAACCCATTTGCCCAATTCTTTTTTTAGTCCAGCTTCCTTAACAGCATTTCTATAATATTTTACAGCGTCTTTTCTAACACCAGCAATTAAATTTAATCTTATTTTATGTTGACCTATCTTAGATTTTAAACTTTTTAAAATTTTAACTCCCAAAGCACGCTGTGCACCTGCACCACCAACAGTATATGTAAGTGTTAATGGATGGGATGCTTTTCCTACAGCACACCTTTTTGCACCCAATTCAGTTTTTAATGTTTTTTTATACCGATCCATAAAAATACCGTTTGGATCTAAGTTGCAAATTCTATTTATTAATAAATCCTTTAACACACCTGAGTTTACTCCACCAATCAATTCTTTTGGCAAAGGAAAACCTGTTAAATAAATATTCTCATCTCTAACTCCATATAATTTCAATCGCTCTGCACACCTTCCATTTGCAGCAAGATACTTTATTCTGCTCTTGTGTGGATTTAGCGGTGCCCATGCCCTTGAAATATCCGCATCTGTTGTAACTAACCATATGTCACCTGGATAATTAAAGTAATCTGCGAAAAAGGCTGGAATAAAAAATGTTGTAACAAAGGGAATGGGATTTTCACTTAGCTTTTCTATCAAGTGCTTTCCTAGATTTTTCTTAATAATTAATCGATATATTTGTTTTAATTGCATGTTTGGTTTAGACAAATCTCTTTTTGGATAAAACTTTGCAATCTGCTGAAAACGATCCATTGCTTCAAACATAAAATCACCCAATACAGGAATTGGTTTCATCCTTGAAATTGTTTCATATATCTCCCTACTTTCTTTCCATGTTTCTCTATCTTCTTTTGGAATTCCTTCATAATCATTTGCAGACAAAACTTCTCCAGAAAATAGATCTTTTAATGCATAAGCTGCTCGACTGTGTCCATAGCCCATATTTACATCTACAACCCAAGCCTGCTTTTTTTTATTAGATACGTGTGTATGTTTCATATATTAAAAAAATGTACGTTCTTCTGATTTTTGAATAATTTTATAAGCTTCTTTTGCGGTATCTACAACAGTAAACAACTTCATATCTTTTTTACTAATCGTTGCGTATTTTTTTATTTGTGTCTTGCTTGTCCATTCAAATAGAGATCCCCAAAAATCCTCTCCAACACAAATTACTGGAATTGGTTTCATTTTTTCAGTTTGTATAAGTGTGATTATTTCAAAAAATTCATCTAATGTACCAAAACCACCTGGGAAATATACATATGCTTGAGCTGATGCAGCAAGCATTACTTTTCTTGTAAAGAAATAATGAAATCCACGTCCTCGTGTGGCATATTCGTTCATTCTTTGTTCAAAAGGTAGCTGTATATTAAGACCAATAGATGGTGCACCCACTTTTGTAGCTCCTTTATTTGCTCCTTCCATGATTCCAGGTCCACCCCCTGTTATTACAGTATAACCCCCTTTTCCAAGTAAAGCCCCTAATTTTTCTGCCTCTTTGTACCATTTTTCTTCTGGCTTAAATCTTGCAGATCCAAATATTGTTACTTCATTAGTTGATTCTGACAAAAACTGAAATCCTTCAACAAATTCAGACATGATTCTAAAAATTCTCCATGTTATCTCATGCATGTGTGTAGGTTCTGTTTTTTTATTTAATTCAGATGATGCTTGAGGCAAACGACACACTTCACCTTTTTTAAATTTACTATTTTTCTTATTTATTTTTTTAACTGACATATTTGATAGTCTAACATATTTTACACTAAATAACTGCGTAACTCTTTTTTATATTGTTGATAATCTGGACAAAACTTAAGAACATTATTCCAAAATAATTTTGAATGATTCATATGGTCTATGTGTGCCAATTCATGTATTACGATATATTCACACAATTCTACTGGTAACAATGACAACTTATAGTTAAAGCTCAAACATCCTGACAATGAACAACTTCCCCATTGTGCTTTATATTTTTTAATTCTGATTGTTTTTATTTTATTGTAGTAATCTGGATACTTAGCCAATATCTTGTTTACTAATAACCTTGTATTTTCTTGCACAACCTCAAATGGAACACCTTGATGTGATAAGTGTGTCTTATTTTTATTACATTCTAGTTTTTTAACCCTTTTTTCTATGAGTTTTATATTCTCTCTAACAAAACTATCAATATGTTTTTGTGAAGGTGTATTTTTAATAGGAACCACCAACTCACATCTTCCATCCCAATAAACAACTAAACTCATCCTCTGTGCTCTTTTACTTTTTCTCATTTTATACTCCATAATAATTTATATTTTAACATAAAAAAACCCGACAAAGTATGTCGAGTTTATATTTCTTGTAAACTTAGTTTAGTTTACAAAGTGATGTGCTGCGTCAACCATTCCACGACCAATAAGACGCTGAAAGATTTTGTGACGTAGCTGAACACCATTAACGGAAACACTTCTTTTCCAAGGTAGCTTATATTTTTTGCCCACTTGGATTTTTGTAGAAAGATTACTTGCAATTCGTTCAATCATTTGCTCAAAATGATCATGTTTATTACCGAGATCAACTCGCACAGTAGTTGCCAAACCAACCATCTGCAACATAAGATCACAATTCAGACCATCTGATTCCATTTTGGAAACAGCACTGCTAAACAACATGAACATCATATGATCAGTATCCTGACCAGAATTAACCCCATTATAAATCTGATCAATCCGATTTCGAAATCTAATATTGTTATCGGCTACCCCTTCTTGTTGATCAACTTCCTGAAGCATCAATTGACGCACACCCATCACATCTCCTATCGAGTATTGCCGACCAATTATTTGGCGACAATAAAGATACTATATAAACAGATATAAACTGTCAATAAATACACTACTATCACACATGATTGTAGCACTAGACAAAAAACACTAATTCAGATACAATCCTGACGTTAATAATATAGAAATATGGCTAAAAGTTGCATTGTTACAGGAAAGAAAACCACAACAGGTTTTAACGTCTCTCACTCAAAACAAAAAACTAAGCGTAAATTAAAAGCAAATTTGCATAAAAAGCGCTTACTTAATCCAGCTACTGGTAAAATTGTTACGGTAACAATTTCAAGTAGAGGACTGAGAACATTGAAAAAATGGGATAGAGAAGGTAAAACTTACAATCTTGCACAATTAAAGAAAAAAGTTGGGGTATAAATAAAACACGGTTTAACACCGTGTTTTATTATTATAAATCTTCAATTTTTAATACAATCTTCTCTAAACCCTTTTTATTTAAGGCTGATATCCATACATGTTCTACTTCTTCTAATCTTCTATTAATTTCATCACGTGTCAATTTAGATACTTGATCCATTTTATTTAATACCAGAAGCCGTGGTTTGCTCTTAACTTTTAGTTTGCCTAATATTGAATCTACAACCTTTAGGTTCTTGTAAAAATGAATATCTGATGCATCTGCAACATGTAAGAGCATGTCTGCATCTACCATTTCTGACAATGTTGATGAAAATGCATTTATTAAGCTTGGAGGTAGTTCTTTTATAAACCCAATAGTATCTGAGACTAATATGGTTTCTTTTTTATTAGGAAGATATAAATTACCAACCCTGGTATCTAGAGTTGCAAATAATTCATCTGCAACATACTCATCCCTACCAGTCATTGCATTTAGAAGAGTTGTTTTACCTGCATTTGTATACCCAACAATTGATACAGTTTTAAGGTTCTTTCGCTTTCTTGAAATTCTCTGTAATTCTCTGCCTTTTTGGTACTTCTCTAGTTTCTTTTTAATCCTTCTTTCTTTTTCCTTTAAATGTCTTTTCATTCTTTCCACATTAGTCTCACCTATACCAACAGTGCCGATACCACCAGCCTGACGAGAAAGCTCCATTCCCATACCAAATATTCTAGGTCCCATATGACGTACTGATGCGAGTTCTATTTCTAAACGAGCCTCTGTTGTTTTTGCATGCTTAGAAAATATCTTAAGTATTAAATCAATTCTGTCCCATACTTCAATTTTGTATTTTCGTAGAGATTCTGACACTTCGTAAATTTGTCTTGGTTTTAATTGTGCATTTATTATAACTAATGATGCACCTAATTCTTTTCCTTCAATTCCAATCTCATCTACTTTACCTGTACCAATATATGTTCTTGGGTGTGGATGAAATCTTTTTTGCCATTTTTTTACCACAACTAAACCACCATAAGTCTCAACAAGCTCCTTAAGTTCTACCATACGATCTAAAGCATGCTCAGATGTCATGCGAGGTTCAATTAAATCTATCAAGATTATTTTTTGTTGCTTTAAATCGCTCATAGCTTAATAATATTATAATTAAAAACCCGTCCAATAAGACGGGTTTTCCTTTCAATTTAATCTAATTCCTAAAGAACAGCATCCTTTGCTGCTTTTGCAACACGGAATTTTACTACCGTCTTTGCTGGAATGCTGATTTGCTCACCAGTCATTGGATTTCGTCCCATGCGTGCTGCACGGTCCTTTCTAACCAATTTACCTAAGCCTGGTAAAGGAAACTCACCATTTTGCACAACCTCTCTATAAGAAAGTTCTACGAACTTATCCCATAGCTCAGTTGCGTCTTTTTTAGAAAGTCCTGTCATTTCAGCCAATGTATTCATGAATTGGCTTTTCGTCATTTTTGCCATATGTGTGGAAAACTTAATTTTTACTGGATTATCTTAACATAAGCTTTCTTTTTTGGGAATAACCTACTTTACATCCGAAGCAAACCACTTATTTGCATCTTGCATGTCTTTTGCAACCATTGTTTCCATGATCTCTTCTCCTGGATAAGGAATAAGATCTCTCAACTTCTTAAATATCTCTACACGAAGATGTTTTCCTGCAAGCTCTTTATTTTCTCCAAGTAAATGTACTTCCATTTTAAGATTGTGCCCAGTGCGACCATCATTTATACAAACAAGGGAAGGATATTTTTTTCCATCATAATTTGTCTCCCCTAGATATACTCCGAGAGCTGGAATTATAAGACCTTCTTCTATTGCAATGTTTGCTGTAGGACATCCTAGACCTGAGGCTATACCCTCACCTATTTCTACCCTACCGCAAAACGTTAATGGTTGCATACTAATTAAAATAATACTCCTAAATTCAAGTTATCAGAAACTCAAAATAATACAAGGAAAAAACTTTAAACTAAGACTCTTTTATAAATTCTAACGCCCTTTTAAACACTGGAACCATATCCTTGTAGCTAATTCTCTTTAAAACCTGTGAAGCAACAACCCACTGAACAGCCTTTACGTGTTGCTCTATATCAGCATAAAGCTTTGCATCTTTGTTGGTTTCAAATAAAAAATAATGTATATCTTTATGTATCAACGCACCAGACTTATTAAATCGATCATTAAACCATATATCAATTTTACCAAGTGGCTCTAGTAGTCTTATCTCTTGAAGTCCCATCTCCTCCAATGTTTCTCTTGCTGCTGTCTCTTCTATTTCTTCACCTTTTTCTACATGACCTTTTGGGAACGTCCATTTATCATAGGAATCTTGTATCATAGCAAAATAATAACGCTTGCCTAACCGTTTAAACACAACACCCCCTGCAGACACTTCTTTAATAGTCTTTTTTGATGGTGTAGTTTTTTTATTTTTCTTCACTTTCGCCTGTGATTTCCTCTGATTTGTCTTCTGGTTCTTCGTATGTACCGAGGATGATTGCGACTGCGGTGTCTTTTTGTGGATCTTTGCCATCTTTAAACTCTTCTAATGAATAAGCTATTTCTATATCAGGTGATACACCTTCTTCGTTAATAGACCTGCCATTTGGAGTATACCACTCTGCAGTTGTTATTTTAACAGCAGACCCGTCTTTTAATCTACGATATTCCTGAACTGAACCCTTTCCAAATGTCTGTGTCCCCACAAGTGTTGCAAGTTTATAATCCTGCAATGCACCTGCTACTATCTCTGAGCCTGAGGCACTTCCACCATTAATAAGTACAACCGTCTTCGTATCCACCAACTGCGATGATTTTACACCTTTAAATGTTTTTGCTTTGTCTTTTGCTCTTTCTATTACAACTGCATCATACCCAATCCACGCTGATGCCATATCAATTGCTGATGTTAGAAGTCCTCCTGGATTACTTCTTAAATCTAAAATCACACCTGATACATTTGATGATAAGGCCTCTTGAATTGCCTCATTGAATAATTGATTAGTATCCTGATTAAATGTAGAAACAGAGATATGTATTATTTTATTTTCATCAATCTCCCATTTTACAGAATCTATTACAATATCATCTCGTACAACAGGAACAATTATGACAGAGCCTAATCCATTTTTACTAATACCCAATTCAACAGTCGAACCTTTTTCTCCCCTAATTTTTGTCACAGCCTCTTCTATTGTCATACCCATCGTTTCAAACTCATCAATTGAAACGATCCAATCCCCAGGTTGAAGACCGGCCTTTTGTGCTGGAGAATTATCAAGTGGTGCTATTATCTGCAACTTATCATCCTTCAACCCTATCTCAGCACCAATACCCTGAAAAGTACCCTCTAAACTAGACATGAACATATTTGCTTCTTCTGGATCAAAAAATACAGAGTAAGGATCATTAAGTCCTGATAATAAACCTTTCATAGAACCGAAATACAAATCCTTGTCAGAAACAGGTTGTTTATAAAAAGATTCTTTTGCAAAATTCCATACATTCCAAAATTGATCAAATGCAACATCTTCTTGTAAATGCACTGGGACTTTCTTGCCAACAACACGTCCTTCACCATCAGGAACAGTTGCAATTTCAACACTCCTTCCACCAATAAAATAACCCATAAAAAACGCTAATGTGATAAGCATTAGCCCAAGGAGAGTCAAACTTGTCTTTGACACTGATTGTTTGTGTATTTGTCGCATAATTTCAATATAGAATACCTGTATTTACCCTTCACGTCAAAACCGGTAACATAGATTCTATATATGATAAAACACTGGAGACCACTGTTATTTACCCTTTTTTTTGTTGGTTTTTTTATCACAGCACCCATTGTTGTGTTACACACTGCTGGATATAGATATAATTTTTTAATTAATAAAGTAGTGAAAACTGGGGTTATTTCTTTGTCATCTTATCCAAAAGGTGCGGATATTTATATTGATAACAAACTACAAAACAAACAAACACCTCTTGTTATAGACAACCTTATTCCTGGAGAACATACTGTTAAAGTTGTAAAAGATGACTATACTACATGGCAAAAAACATTAGAGGTAGTAAGTAATGAAACCACTTTTGCATCAAATATTGTCCTATTTTTAAATACAGATACAAAAAAAATAAATCAACAACAAACACTTGTATCAAAATTTAATTCAAAAGGTGATATTGCATATATAAAACAAAATGAAAAAATAATTGAATTATGGATCAAATTGTTAAATAAGCCTGAAAAATTGATTCTGAGAAACACATACACAATACAACAAACACCAGAAATTCAGTGGTCACCAGATGGAAAACATATTTTTTTCTTTATAGATAATCAAAAAACAGCAACAATCATTCAAACTAAAACTAATGATATTAAGGAAGTGCCGTTCGATAAACAAACAAGATTTGTTTGGGATATAAATTCAGAAAATTTTTATACAATTAAAAATAATATAATAACTTATAATCTGCTGAGTAATAAACCTACTACACTTAATTTTACAGCAGATAATATTACTTCCTATAAGGACTCCTTCATAGGAATTCAGTCTTCAAATAATCACACAACCGTATCTGTAATAGACAGTAGTGGTCTTTCCTCTATAATTACATATCTAGACATAGGTGATTACTCATTTATTGATTCTCCTGACCAATATATAATGCTAAAAAATAATTCTGCTCATAAAATTATTTTAATTGATCCAAATAATAAAAAAAATCCAATATCTCTTACTGCTAATTCTGTCACATGGGATTGGAACCATGACTACAGTAAGTTATTGTTTAGTGATGGATTAGATATAACAATTTATGATATAAATAATAATTATTTTGAAACTGTAACCAGATTAAGTACTGATATAATAAAACTTAGCTGGTATCCATATGGTAACTCTATAATATTTCAAACCAAATTAGGAGTAACTACGCTTGAAATTGATGATAGAGACATGCAAAATGAAAATAAACTTTTTGATTATACTGTTGATGATTACTGGATTGATAAAGAGGGTAAAAATATTTACATCATAAAATCAACCGATCAAACCACTGAATTTTTGATGAGAAACCTACAAAAATAAAGGATAAAATCCTTTATTTTACTTATAAAATTTATCTACCTATAACTCAACTACACTATTGTCACCAACAATTAATCGATGTCCTGTTTTTGGATGTGAGAATTTATGATCAGTGATTTTGGCGTTTATACCTATTAAGCTACCTGCTATTCTACTGTCAGTATGAATAGAAGAGCCGCTAAAAATAATCGAATGTTCAACTTCCGAATCTTTAATAGATACATTGTCACCTATTGCTGTATACGGCCCTATATAAGAAGACTCAATCAAACAATTTTCACCTATAACTACAGGACCTCTTATAAGAGTATCTTTATTGATTTTTGTACCTTTACCAACACCCACCAAACCTTCTAACTGCGCATTTTTTGATACATCGCCCTCTATTGAAAAATGGTCTCTTTGTAGATCATCCATTATTAATGCATTGCCCTCTATTAAGGCATCTGGTGTACCTGTATCTTTCCACCAACCAGTAATTTCCTCATGGCCAACTTTCCCATTTCTTATATACCAAGTTATTATGTCAGTAATTTCATACTCTCCTCGTTCAGAAGGTTCCATTGTTTTAAATGCATCAAAAAAATTTTCATTAAATAAGTAGATGCCTGTAACAGCAAACGGTGATGGGGGATCTCTTGGCTTCTCTACTGTTCTTTTTAATGATCCATCGGGATTAAATTCTGCTACACCAAAACGTTCCGGATCATCTACATGAGATAGTGCTATCATGCAGTCTAAATTTTCATCTTGAAATCTATCAACAAACTTTTTTATACTTCCTAAAATAATATTATCACCCAGAAAAAATAAAAACCTTTCACCCTGCAACTCTTCTTTTGCATTTGCAACAACATGAGCTAATCCTTTTGCACCCCCCCTTTGTTCTAGATAAGTAATGTTTGCTCCGAACCTAGATCCATCACCAAACACTGATGACATTGATTCTATTTCGCCAGGATTTACATTAATAATAATATCCGTAATTCCTGCGTCTACTATTTTTTTTATAGGAAAACTCAACATTGGCTTATTGGCCATTGGTATTATATGCTTATTTCTTGTCCATGTGATTGGACGTAATCGTGTTGCATGTCCTCCAGCTGCAATTAATGCCTTCATAGTATTACTGATTTAATTCCGTTCTGTCCTTTTTGCTTCTGCGTATTTTTTAATGGTATCTAGCAATGCCTCATTCACTGGTCTCATTTTAATTCCGTATTGAGCAAGTCTTGTGTTCGACAAAGCATTGTTTGATCTAGCTTTTTTTGCAATTCCATCGCTCACCAAATCTTCCTCTGTTATCCATTCACATGAATGATCCGCATCAACATACTTTATATATAAAGAGATTAAATCTTTATGCTTCATAAGTCCAGGATTTGTAACATGAAATATGCCTGGTGCTTGCTTTTTTAGCAGCTGATAGAAAACATCGATCATGTCATCTATAATAGTAACTGAGTTTTCTACATCAATGACTTTTTTATAACCGGCCAATTTATTTATCAAATTACCTTCAGACGGCTTCCAGTCAATTGGCATTCTTATACGTGCAATACCGACATCATCTAGTGTAGACAGACATAAATCTGCTGACCATTTTGTCCTAGAATAAACTGCGCCAGGATTTCCAAAATCACCCTCCTTCCATGCCTTATCTGCATGTAAGGAATCCCCGTAAAAAATACAACCTGACCCCATATGAAGCATGTATACACCCGCCTCATTGCATGCCTGAGCTAATAATAATGGCATGATTGTATTTCCTTGTATTGTTATAAGTTGATTATTTTCACACCAATCAACATTTGGTCTACCTTTTATTCCAGCAGCATTTAGCACTACATCTGGTTGGTGTTTTTTTATCTCATCAAGCGCATCATGCTTTGTAACGACAATCCTATCTGAAACAATAGCTTCATCGCCCCACTGCTCTGCACATCTATTACCTATATATCCATTTCCAAAAATTAATATCTTCATAAATACTGATACCTACCTTAATTTATATTGATTCTTATAATACTCTTTATACTCACCTGATACACACTTCTCTAACCATTCTGGATTATTCTTATACCAATCAACGGTCTTCTGCAAACCAGTATCAAAATTAACTTCTGGCTTCCATCCCAACTTAGTGCGAATCTTTTGACTATTTAGCGCATATCTTCTGTCATGACCTGCACGATCTTTTACGTACTCAACATATGATTCATCACGCCCAGTAAGTTTTATTATTTTTTTTGTTATTTCTAAATTAGTAACCCTAAATCCAGTACCAATATTATATGTCTCACCAACCTCACCTTTATTTGCAATGGTATCTATAGCACTACAATGATCTTCTGTAAAAATCCACTCCCTGACCTGCATACCATCACCATACACAGGAACTTTCTCTCCTGTAAATAATTTAGTTGTGAATAATGGAACTAATTTTTCAGGAAACTGATAAGGTCCGTAAAAATTAACGGAATGAGTCACAATAACTGGAGTATTATAAGTTGTAAAATATGAATGGCACAAATGATCAGCAGATGCTTTTGATGCAGCATAAGGACTCCTTGGTCTAAAGACATCCTCTTCAACAGACTCACCCTCCAACACGGCACCATACACCTCATCTGTTGATATTTGAACCATTTTTTTAATATTATTCTTTCTTACAGATTCCAATAAATTATATACTCCCATTATGTTTGTACTCAAAAATGCTTTTGCGTCTAAAATAGACCTGTCTACATGAGTCTCTGCAGCATAATTAATAACAATATCTACACCTTGTGACACAACAGAATTAATTGACTGAAAATCTACTATATCTCCTTTTATAAAAGTGTATCTGCTGTCATTTTCAATATCTTTAAGGTTCTCTAAATTTCCTGCGTATGTAAGCAGGTCAAAATTAATTATTTCAACATCATTATATTTTTTCAATAGATAATGAATCATGTTAGAGCCCATAAACCCAGCCCCACCTGTTATTAATATTTTCATAGTCCTAAATAGTTCTTTACCATATACCATCCTGCAATAGCTTGTCCATCCCAGATATCACCATTTTTAACGGCATCGTTTATACTTTCTACCGACATCTCTACCACCTGTATATCCTCAGTTTTATCTAAATTTTGACTTTTTAACGTAAGATCCTTGGCTAAAAATACATGAGTTTTTTCTTTTGAAAAAGATGGCGCAGTTGCATGCACTCCAATAAATATTAGTTTATTTGATTCATATCCAGACTCCTCTAAGACCTCTCTCTTTGCAGCATCAATAACTTCTTCATTTTTTTCAATCGACCCTTGAACATTTGTCAACAAAACTTGATTAAATAAATATCTATATTCTTTGATTAAATAAAATGTATTTCTATCTTTTTGTATAAATACTGATATAGCAGAATTACCGTTTGCATTTGTATGATAAAAATATTTACTAATTTTTCCATCCACCTGAAACTCATCAACTAAAAATCTTAGATATTGATTTTCTAAAATTACTTCAGTTTTTATCGTATGCCACAAACTCATATATTAGACTTAATGTCCTTTTCAATTTTATTTAATTCGTCTGATGTCACTTCCATTACAGTCCATTGCTTGTGACCATCATTATTAAAACGTGGAATTATGTGAAAATGAGTATGAAATACTGTCTGACCAGAACCCTCACCCACATTTGTGATCAAATTGAATCCATCGGCACCAACTGTTTTAAGTATTGCAGGAGCAAGTGTCCTTACTACTTTTAGTATATTTATAACATCTTCTTCCAATGACTCTAGCATGTTTGATTTTTCATTTTTTGGAACAACAAGTGTATGACCTGGGTTGACTGGATTAATATCTAAAAATGCAATTACGTTATCATCCTCATAAACTATATTTGCAGGTAATTCTCGGTTTATAATTTTTGTAAATATTGAATTCATACTATTTATATCTAAGTAGTCTAATTACTAATAATGGAATAAATAAGCCCATGACTGACACTAATAATCTAAGCTCTTCATATTCCTTTCCAAAAATCCAGATTAGCACAGAAAATACTAATCCAAAAATAAATCCAAAAACTATCTGTATATAGGACCTATCTTTATATTGCTTCATTGTATTACCCCATAAAAATCCAAATATAATTGCACTTAATAAAAAAATATGGATAGAAAAATATCTTGAAACAAATCCAGGTCTTAGTAAGTCAAGTACCCAAAAAGAAATATATGAGATTATACTAGTAAAAAAACCTGTTTTTAAAATATTAGATAAATTCGTATGTTGTTTTTTAAACCACTCCATATATATTACTCAGTGAAATATTTAAAAACGTCTTTTGTACCAAAAGGCCTTCCTTTAAATGTTATGTTTATGTCTTTAATGAATACCTCAGATTTATTGTCTGATATTCCTGGTGTAGAAAATACAAATTTCCACACACCATCAGTAAATATTTTTTGCATGGAATCTTTTTGAAATAAAATGTCACCTGTATTGAATGAAACTCTTGAGACAAACCAACCATCTATTTCTTCAGGTTCGGTGTACTCTGCTAAAATATAATCAACTCCCAAAGAATTTACATCTGAATAGTCTCTCAATCTAATTGGATTGGGATTAAAATATTGGTCCTGTGTAAATGAAACCGGACCATCCACGAACATTTCTACATCACCTTTTTTTAATTTTGAGCTTAACAAACCTGACGTTTTTGAGATTAAAGTATATTGTTTGTATGGCTCTTCTATTTTTAAAATCTGATTTCCAATTACAACATCTTGAACACCCTCTGAATGCCTTGTTCTAAATGATGTTTTTTTTGAGCCTGTCCAAAAATCAACACTTCTTGGTGGTTCTTTATACGCAACTTCATCACCAAAAAATATAGTATTTAAAAAAACTATTTTTTTCTGAGTAGTTTTTATTTCTCTAAAAAATATATCCCTTGATGTATCTAAAATTACTTTATAAACACCCTCCTTTAACCCTTCTGTGCGTATATTTATTTTTTTGATACCTGAAGGTTTGGCATTTTTACTAACATCTCCATCATCCTGAACTCTAACTTCATCAACAGGCATGTCATTCTCATTTAGGATTAATACATGCGTGCTGTCTGCTCCCTCATCCCTATTCATGTCCATGTAGCTAATCTCAAAGTTTAGCACCTCATCTTTTATGTATGTTTTAAACTCATGCCTCCCTCTTAGACTTACATCTATTATCTGTTCCTCTGTTGATCTTACGTAATCACTGATTCTGTATTTATCCTTAAGCCCTGTATTATATACAGCCACTGAATTGCGCAAAGGTAGATTTGTGTAAAAATCCTTTATAGATGAGTATGTTTTGTTTCTTTGAAGTAGCGTAATTTCCCCATCACTAATCTTATGCCAATGCGAATTATCAATTAACAAATTCTGTAGTGGTTTTAGATTGTATATTTCTGGCTTGGTATTTGCCAATGCTCCAAATTCTAAAATTGGTAAGGTTTCATTTTTAAACAATACCTCAAACTCAATTTCATCAAACCATCTGTGAGGGTGCACAAAGAAAAAAACTGGATCACCAATGAGTTTTTGTATCCAATTTCCATCAATATCTTTAACTGGCGGCTCCACTCTTTGATCTGGCAATAATCTTTCTATAAATGCAGAATCCTCATTTACATTATGTGAAACAACAAAAGAACCACTTGGCACAAGTTGCATATTTACCAACCAACCAAATAATACTATTGGCACTGAAATAATTAGTAGCTGTACTAATATCGTAAGAAACTTCATTTCTTGTATATTTTATAAAGTGACTCTTTATTAAATTCTCGTATCTGCTCTATTTGTAGGCTCATTCCAAAAAGCTTCTTGTCGTTTAAATACTCCACGTCAGCTTCTGGTAATGTAATACCATAATAATACACCTCATTTTTATTCACCAGTTCTGGTAGTAATTCATATGTTTTCTCTGACCTTAATGGATATATAACACGCCTATTTGGAAAAAAAATCTTATCTGACCTATCTACAATAACCACAGAATCTTTGTCGCTAATTGATAATGTAAAGTTTTTTATTTCAGTAGACTCACTTAGTGTTTTAGAGACTTCCTTTAATGAATCTTGTCCATTAAAAAAAGTTACGTTTATATTTAGACCAACCAATAAAAGCACTAACGTTGTAGTAAATATTTTTTTTGAAAAAATACTTTTACTCTTATCTGAAATCCATAAAATAAATCCTGCAATAAAAGGTATTGACATTATAAACACAGGTAACCAATACCTTATATATGAATTAGCTATTGTAAGTTGTGTTTTATCTGGATTATCAAATATAATCCAACTTCCGTACCAAAAACCAAGCCATACAGCAAGAAGCAAAAATACAACTGTATAAATTAAGCGTTTGTTTTGTTTTGATTGTTTTTCTTTCAATTGAACAACTGGAATACCTGCGAAAACAAAAATACTTAGCCACCAAAATAATGCAAATCCATAATCTGACATGTGTTTTATGGCAGTTCTTGGATGAATACCAAATGGAAATAAATATGACATAACAGACGAATCAATCGAAACAGTAGACACTTCCACGTCTCCCATACCCATAGTATATCCGCTAATCAATGGATCTCCATAGGTGTTATTATTCATTATAAGGACTGGTAATACTCCAATAATGATTCCAATTAAAAAAATAAATATGTCTGGTTTATTAATGTGCTTTCTAAGAATTATAAACAAAAAGAGTATAAGCCCAACAACCCAATAAACCTCAGATGTTCTTACAAATAAAGCAAGCCCGACCAACAACCCTGACACAACTAGATCAATTTTTGTTTGCCATATCTTTATTTTACCGATTGTATTTTCACATTTTTTTAGATGTAATTTAATTGGTGTTATTAATATAAAATAAACACTAAATATAAGCAGTGTGGAAAATAAAACATTGTGCATCAATCCTCTTGCAGAGTAATACCAAAATGCTGGATGAAAAAATAGTAATAATGCTGAAATATTTGCAATTTCTTTATTAAATATTCTAGTAATTATTTTATGAAAGGCAAAAACTGCAAGTATTGCCAAAACTGGTGTTATAAAATTTAAAACCCCATCACCAAATATATATAAAAATGATCCATATAAAACTGGTAGACCAAGAAAACTAATTGGCAAATAATATCCATCTTTGGCAATAATGCTTCTTGGAAAAATACGATCATCAAGATCAACGTTGATCTGATCAAAAAATTTTAGTGTACCAGTATTTGAATATTGCTTTGCAAAAAATGCATTTGCAGTACCATCTGGTGAAATATAAATATCACTATATTGAATTAATACAAAAGTTCCAATAAAAAATACAACCGCTGCAGCGGTTAAGATAATATTCCAGAATTTGTTTGAAGGACTAGATGCCATATGTAAATAAACTAATTACAGCAAATACAATAGCTAAAGACAAAGTCCCTATTGACATTGGTATAAATAAACTATAGCCCGCCCATAATGCAATTAATAAAAACGCAACCCCTAGAACCTGAAGTATCATTTTTGTTTTTCCAAATAAATTTGCTGGTGTAATCTTCCCTCTTCTTTTTCTTATATAACCACCCGTCATAATCATAACCTCCAGTACTATTATAATGATACCGAAAATTAAATTTACATGCTTGATTACAACCAACATCACAACTGATCCAATTAGAATCTTATCTGCTAAAGGATCATAAAAAGTACCCCAATCTGTTATTTGCTTTCTAATTCTTGCAAGTGAACCATCTATCGCATCAGTGAATGCCACCAAAAAAAACATTGGCACTCCAATAGCAAAATTTTCAATGTATATAAAATAAAATACAATTGGTGTGAGTATCATTCTAATTACAGTTACCATGTTTGGTGTTACAAACATTGGTATTAGTGGAATTATGGTATATTTCATTAGCTTATCATGAGGATAAAGCTTATTTGGATCACGTATTGGATTCATACCTGTGCTAAAATAGCTGATACATACATATGCTTAAAACTAATATCAACTCTAGCATCTTTTCGGTGCTTTTCATAGCCGTATTTGTTGCTAATTCTTTTATTTTTCAAAATGTTGTATTAGGTACAATTCTTCTGTTTTTGTATCTTTTTATATTCTCTACATCTATTGGCAATATTGTTACACCGCAAGAAAAGGGACCCATAAGATTTATAACTGGTTCTGCTGTACTGATATCAACAATCATAATAATTGGATCATTGGTTTATTATATATATAAACTAACACCTGAATTTATTCAGGCAATCATACTTCTAACACCAGCAATTACATTATGGTTGTCCAATAAGTTTTCTAAGCATTCTTTTTTAAAATCTTTTCACGATTTATGGAAAAATAAAAAACATAAAATTTCACAATCTGTATGGCTTGCGTTTGCATTAATTATATTTTTTGCCGCAATGATTTTATTTACATATCAATCAACACCAATATTTGAATCCATACGATCTCCATGGGAACGTATAGGACCAAACGTTTTCATTAGCATGTCAATAATCTTGCTTTTAATAAATATACTTTTATATAGAGGGAGGGAAAGAGCTCTTACACTTCCACTTTTTTCACTTGTGTTATTTGTATTTATTTCAATGGTCGCTTTTGTATTTCCAATTGGATATGGATTTGATTCATTCATACACAAAGCCACAGAACTTCATCTTTCGAACTTCGGATTTATAACACCAAAACCATTTTATTATATTGGTCAGTATGTTTTAGTTTTATTCTTACAACATGGTTTTAGTATTCCAATATTAATAGCAGATACTTTCTTAATTCCAGTCATCACATCTATCCTTCTGCCAATAGCCTGGTATACAGCCGCTGCTCACATTACAAATGAAAAAAGATTAGCAACAACAACTTTAATGGGTATTTTTTTATTACCACTCTCAGGTTTTATAGTTACAACACCACAAGCCCTTGGAAATTTATGGATTATACTTTTGATTCTTTTAAGTATTCCTTATCTTCTATCCAAAGAAAAGCCTGGCTTACCGATACTGTGTACATTAGCGCTTGCCACTTTATTTATTCATCCCATAGCAGGTATACCCGCAATGATTTATGTTGCACTACTCATGTGTGATCCTGATCGTTCACCAAATAAATTTAAAATGGTCAGTAAAATTTTCTTTTACTTTTTATCAGTTTTAGCCAGCATAATTTTACCCCTAAGTTTTATACTTAGCTCTATAATAAACAAGCAAGAAATTATAACAGATTTTTCAGCATTAAACCCAATAAATTTATTTAGTAACTTGCATCTCAATATATTCTTTGAAAATAAATTTAATCCTGTTTTAGATTTTGTTTACTTATACGGATTTAACTCGTTTATTATACTTCTGATAATTTCAATATATTCATTTATTTTGTATAAAAATGATTTAGGAAAAAGACTAATGCCAATTATAATAATGATTGCTGCACTGACAATAAATTACATATTACTAAAAACTGTTGTTGATTTTACGTTCTTAATAGATTATGAAAGGCAAAATTATGCAGACAGACTTGTTCCGTTGATAGGATTTTTCTTAATACCCTTTTTAATACTTGGTATAAGTCATTTCTTTGTAAACATAAGGTCACGTGCCGCTTCTCTTAGAATTTTTTCAATTGTTTTGATTACCGCCATAGGATTATCTGCCTTCTATATAACATATCCGCGCAAGGATGCTTACCAAACACATCATGGTTTTAATGTATCTCAATCTGACATTGATGCTGTAAACTTCGTGGAAAACTGGTCAAAGGATGAGCCATACCTTGTACTTGCAAATCAATCAGTTTCAGCTGCTGCAATAAAAGAAATTGGTTTTAGGTATTATGGAAATTTATTTTTCTATCCAATTCCAACTGGTGATATTTTATATGAGTACTTTCTTACAATGAACAGCCGTCCATCAAGAGAGGTTGCAAAAGACGCATTGTCAGTAGTACCAATGCACGGAGATGTAAATACCTTATACTACATAGTTAATAATTACTGGTGGCAAGCTGGGCGAATAATTGAAACATCAAAAAACAACGCCGATGATTGGCGTGCTCTAGATAATGGTTCTGTATTTATTTTTAAATATAAATTTTAATTCTTATTTTAAAATAAGGCCTCTATTTGATCAACATATTTTTTAAGTGAATGCTGTTTTGCATTTTTTCTAATCTCAGGAGTTCTGTCCCAATACCATTCTTTCTTTTGAGCAATCTCAACCATTGCTGCAACTAATGCATGTCTATTTTTTGCATCAATTAGAAGCCCATTTTTACCATGATCAATTAATTCAGGAATGCCACCAATTTTTGATGCAATTACAGGCGTACCTATCTGTAAGCTTTCATAAATTACAGTAGGCGAATTTTCATAACATAATGATGGCAAAATAACAGCATCACTGTCTGCCATTAATTCATTTATATTATCAAGAGAAATGAAACCATGATACAAAACTCTTTTATCTGTTCTTGCCCAGTTAGTTACATATTCTGACAACGACCCCTCACCTGCAATATGTAGCTCAAAATTAAACTTAACATCTTCCAATGATTCAAGAAGTAGTTGTATTCCCTTATGCTTTTCTATTTGTCCAACAAACAGAAATCTTACAGGGCCATCACGCCTTTCTACACGTAAAAAATGATCAATTCTTGGAGCTGGATTTGGAATTACTTTTAGATCTGTCTCTTTAAAAAATCCTCTTTCAGAATAATAATCTGCCAAAAAATTTGATGGTGACACAACTATATTTGGAATACCTATCGCTTTTTTCATACAACGCTCATAGGTTTTTTGTAAAAATGATTTGCTCAACCATGAATTCTCATGACCATGAAGTATTAACCCACTAGGAACTGATAATTGCACATCATGAACTGTGTGTATGTGATGTATGCCCATACTCTGTATCTTTGATGCTATCTGCATTCCTATTCCTTTTAAGTTGTGTGTGATTATTAAATCTGGCTCCTCAGCTATTACAACTTTTTTTAAAACCGATGCAGGAAACGGACTAAATAAATCAATTATGTGCCAGACTAATCTAAATGGTAGAGGTACTTTTCTTGAATTTAGAAGGTGATATAAATTCATTGGATAAAACCTATATATTCTTTCAATATGATATTCAGTTATTTTTGGATTAAGTGATGCAAGTCCGTCAAACTCTTTGGTAGACAACACAAAAACATCATGTCCACGTCTGTAGAGCTCATCTGCTGTACGTTGAGCAACAAGTTCTGCACCACCTTTTTCATATGGTGGATAAAAATTTGATATTACACCTATTTTCATACCTTTTCCTAATTATACTCCCTTTTTGATTGCTGGTTTAAAACTGAATCGTATGTATTTTCTAGATTTGTTATTAGTGGATCCCAAGCAAACGTTGTGTCAGCATGAAGTCTTGCAGCATGTCCAAAACGCTCAACTAAATCTGGTCGCTCTAAAAATAAAGAAATAGACTTTGATAGCTCTGAAATGTTTTCTTGTTCAATCAAAAGCCCAGTAACACCATCTTGCACTACAGTGCGTACACCTGGCAAATTAGATGCAATTGTAGGTATTCCACTTGCAGCCGCTTCTGCTGCCACCAGACCAAAAGCCTCTGCTCTTCTTGTTGATGGAAAAACATGGAAATCTGCCATCTGGTAATACCTTGGTAAGTCATCATCAGACACATTTCCAGCAAATGTGATTTGTTGATCTAATTTTTTTTCTTTTACCTGTTCTTGATAGGTTTGTTTTAAGTCCCCGTCACCAACTATTACCAAATGCCATTTTTGTTCCTTAAGATTATCTACTGCATCAATTAGAACTGAAACCCCCTTAAAGTGATGTGCCTTGTCTAGTCCACCAACAAAAATAATTACAGGAACATCAGACTCAATATACAAATCTTTTTTTAATGTAACTTTATTATTTGGCGAAAACCTTTCTAGATCTACTCCAAATGGATGAATCTCTACTCTATCCATTGCTCCAGCAACTTCTGAAACAAACGAATTTTCTATGTAATCTCTTGAGCTTGCAAGTACTCTATCAACTCTATTGATTATCCACGGAAACATAACTCTTGTGTGTGCATTGAATATTGCACCACGCAATCCACTTGCAACAGCATCCATGTGATATGTCATAACAAGTCCTTGATTTTTGCTAATCGCTTTTCTTACAACAACAGGTTCTGCACCTCCAAAAAATGGATAGTGTAGATGTACAATATCAAAACCAGACAGTCGTCTATACAAGGACGGCATGACACCAGCATTTCCAATCTGTAATGCTGGGAGTCTGTGTACGTATTTTGGATCCTCTATATCCTGACTTTGCCTTGTTGTAAAAACATGAACATTGTAGCCCCTTTCTCTTAATCTTTCTGTATACTCAAATGCAATACGACCCATCCCGCCTCTGTATGGTGGATAGGTACATACTACCTGTGCAATTTTTGGTTTATTAGATTTCATTACCAAGCAATTATACGTTTATAAATCGAACAAATAAAATTAAGTATTGGATTTGCTAGATTATCAACTAGTTTATGTGATACTTCCTGATTTTCTATTTTTCCTGTAAAAATTGAAAATATTTTTTTATCAGAAACCTTTCTTATTATCTCAGACTGTTTTCTTTTTTTAAATATATATTTCCACACACTTGGTTTTAATAATTGTATATATACAAAAAGTTTTTCTTTAAACCAACCTGATTTTATTGAAAAAAATATTAACGGTACTTCAAGTAGAACCATGAGTGGTAATAACAACACTAACGTCTTTAGTTTTAGGTGTGATAAATGCACTAAATACCTATTACGCTCCATCCAAAAAAATTTTGACATAGAACGTTTAAATTCATAATCATGATAAGCAATAGATTTTAACGACAATACATTCCTGTAACCTGCAAGCCTCATGCGCCAACCTAATTCTAAATCTTCATGATAAAGAAACAGAAATGGATCAAGTAATCCAACACGTCTTAGAGTGCTTGCTTTATACAAAACTGAAGCACCACTTGAATATGCAATTTCCTGGCCATCTCCTCTCTCTAACATAACATAATCGCTTTTTTCACCATTGTCTCTAGCAAAACCAAAACCTAAAAAATGCACCATTCCACCTGATGAGTTAATTATCTTTTCATTGTTCCAAAGTTTTAAAATAGACTGCACAGAACCAATTTCCTCATCTGACTCAGCTATCATAACAGCCTCATAAATTGCATCTGTGTGTAGACATGCGTCATTGTTTAATAAATAAACATAATCAGCATCATTTAATAATGCATGTTCGATCCCGATATTATTTCCCTTTGCAAAACCAACATTTATTTTATTTGGGAAAAAAGTTATACCCTCCATATTTCCAAATATCTCTTGTGAACCGTCTTGACTATTATTATCTACAACAATAATTTCTAATTTTTCTTTTGGATAATTTAAATACTCCAATGATAAAAAAACGTCCTTGACGTATTTATGACTATTATATGAAAGATATATAATTGCAACTTTAGGCAACATATTATTTTTCCACCCCACTTTCTTCAAGTGCTAATTTTCTAACTAATTTTGTAATATCTTGCTCAACAGACTCTATCTTGATATATACACGAAATATTAGATAAAAAATTGCTACAAGCGAAACATAAATTACAAAGTCTGCACCACGCCCAACACCAACCAACCTTGCAAATACATCAGTTGTTTGTGGAGACATTGTTATGCCAATTGCTGCCAACCAAAAAAGGGCCCAGAACAACATCAGTGCAATTGTAAGCCCTCCCTTTCTAAATTGTACTACCACTCTTGAAATTGCAAACAATGCAAAAACAGAAATAAAAATTTGTATTATCGTCATATTATTGTGTAAGCCTCTTTAGCACCAACTTCAATAGGATTTTAATACCCACAAAGAAATTATTACCTTTTGATAGTGAGTAATCTGTATAAATTGCTTTTATTGGAACCTCGACCAACCTTAGATTATTATGCTTTGATTCTGCTATTAACTCAGATGATACTTCCATTCTATTTGTATGTATCACAATCTTTGAAAGTGCATACGACGTAAAAGCCCTAAACCCAGACTGACTATCAGTCACCCATGCACCAAACAATAAAAATGTAACAAAGTTACCAAGATGGTTTGCAACCTGTCTATACCAAGGCATACCTCTCCGATCTTTCATTCTAGAACCAATAACAACATCAGCACCTTCTTTTGCAGCCTGTATAAATTGTGGTATTTCAGATGAATCATGTTGGCCATCTGCATCAAGTGTAATTGCAAGATCTGAATTTAGTAGTTTTGCTTTTTCAAAACCAGTACCAATTGCAGCACCCAATCCTCTATTAATAGCATGTGTAACAACAATTGCACCTAAATTTTTTGCAATTATACCAGTTCTGTCAGAAGAACCATCATCTACCACAATTAGATGATCAACAAAATCATGTGTTTTTTTAATCACATCTGAAATAGTCTTTTCTTCATTGTATGCAGGAATAATTGCAACAACACGCATATTTACTCTGTATTACAAACTGGTTAATAAAATCTTATTTGCTTTCATGTACTCAATGGTTCTTTTTAAACCATCTTCTAATCTAATTAACGGAAACCATCCAAGTTCTTTTACTTTTTCTATGTGAGGCAGTGACAACTCCGACAAGAAGGCAAAATTCTGCCCATCTACCATCTTAGAACTTGAGCTTGTCATGTCAATGATTTGCTCAGCAATTGTACCAATATGTAAATCAACATCACTACCCAAATTGATTGCACCTGTGTTTTCTTTTGCATCCATGATTCTAACTAATCCATCTATTACATCTGTAATATAACATAAGGATGTACTAAAATCCTTACCTCCATTCAATACCAAATCCTTTCCATCTAGTGCATTTAGTATAAAATCTGGAATTAAATGCCCATCAAACAAAGGCATCCTTGGGCCATATGTTCTAAATATTCTTACTATTCTAGTATCTATTCCATGAACCTGTTTATATGTCTCGAACATTGTTTCAGAAAAACGCTTACCTTCATCATAACAAGCTCTTTCAGACAACTGATCAATTACACCAATCTCATCTTCTGATTCATACAAATCACTACTATCTCTTTTTCCATATACAACAGAACTAGATGCAAATAATGCTTTTGCCCTGTATTTTTTTGCAAGCTCTAGTATATAATAATTCCCAAGTGAATTTGATAAAAGTGTTTGTATTTTATATTCTTCGAATTTTTTAATAGATGTGGGACATGCCAAATGATATATTTCTTGAATGCCTTGAAAAGGTATTTTAAAAGGCCCTAATTCTGAAAATTTTTCTAAATCAAAACTTTCATTTATATCTAGTCTCAAGAAAATAAAATCTTGATTTTGAAGTAATGCATCTATATTTCTCTCACTTCCTGTTGAGAAATTATCAACACATATAACCCTATTACCATTACGTAACAGTTCTTCACAAAGATGTGAGCCAATAAACCCAGCACCTCCTGTGACTAATATATTTTTTTATCAAATTTTTGTTCTTCCATATATAAATATTATAGCAAATTCTACAATCCCCAGGCAGCTGAATTGATCCCATGTCTGTCAGACTCATTATTTGCAAAAAATGTACCTATTAATTTTGCATATCCATTATAAACTCTAACATGTGGACCACCACCAGGACCTGCCGCGGTTATTATAGATGCGCCCGGATATTCACTTAAATTTCCAACAGATAAACGTACTCCTCCTCTAAAATTTTTAGAGTATGCAAAAAATGTACCCAACCATGATCCTTGCCCATCATATATTTGCACCTGAGGACCACCTCCATTGTCTGTGCCTGTAACAATCTCGTCATCTCCGTCACCATCTAAATCACCGCTGGCAACAAACACACCATTCTTATAGTTTTTGTCATATGCGTAAAAACTTTTTATAAGATTACCTTTTTTTGTATGTACCCTTACAATTGGTTCATATCCGCTTCCTAGAACACTGATTACTTCGTCCATACCGTCTCCGTCTGTATCACCCGCAGCAATCCTTATACTCTTTTTACCATCTAAATCGTCAAATGGATAAAATCGACTTACCTGCGCTCCATATAAAGTAAATACGTTAACAGCTTCACTGTCTCCATTATCTAGGCTTACTATTATTTCTTCTCGTAAATTTCCATTAGTATCCCCTGTTGCAACAAACATGCCGGATTGATTACCTTCTCCAAACGGATAAAACTCATTTACAACATCACCTTCCATGTTAAAAATTTTTAAGGGTTTGTTTGAGTTTGATGGAACTGTAATTATCTCTTCATCTCCATCGCCATCTAAATCACCCATAGTTATTCTAACCCCTCCAGTAAAATCATTGTCATATGCATTAAATGAGTACATGTACTCACCTGAATTTTTATGAATTCTTATTTCTGATGAATCACCTTCCTCTTGAGCAACAGCTATTAAATATGATGGTGTTTTTGTTTTTGCTATTGATTGTGCAATTACTTCATTTTCGTCTACAAAATAAGCAGCAGACTGAATTGCTTTTGCAATATTCAACAATCCTGAACCCACCTTACCTTTTGATGCTCCACTTGATATAAGTGGAGAAACTGAGATTTGTAATATAGCTTTAATCTCTGCAGGAGTAAGTGTTGGATATGCTCCTTTTAACAACGCTGCTGCGCCGGCAACCATAGGAACTGCCATTGATGTACCTGACCATCCATTTAGGTAATAATCGTCTTTAAAGTCTAGCCATTGATCATCCTGGTATACAGTACTAAATATGTTCTCACCGGGTGCAGATATGTCTGTACATTGTAAGCCATAATTTGAAAAGGCTGACTTATTATTTTCTTGATCGGACGATGCAACACCTAAAATCCAATCATGTTCAGCATTTTCGCCATAACAGGCTGGATATATTTTATCTTCATCTACGTCAATCCCACCATCCTCAGAATTTCCAACTGCTGCAACAACTAAAACACCTGCTTCGTATGCTTTTTTTAATGCCTCCCTGAAAACAGGATCATGAGCGAAACCTGTAAAACTTACGTTTACAATATCTGCTCCATTATCAACCGCATATTCAATTGCCTTGTTGGCAGCAAACGAATCACCAACCCCCATATTGTCCAAAATACGTAGTGACATTAATTGCACATCCCAATTAATTCCAGCCATACCTTTTGAGTTGTCAGACTTTGCACCAATAATTCCAGCAATGACTGTTGCGTGTGATATTGCCTCTTCATCAAATGAGGAATGTATGTCTGGACGTGGATCATGGTCGCTATTTATAAAATCATACCCGTTTACATCGTCTACATATCCATTTCCATCATTGTCTATTCCGTCGCCAGGTATCTCTCCCTTATTTATCCATATATTATCTACTAAATCTGGATGATCCAGGTCAATTCCTGTATCCATTATTGCAACTATAACATCTTTAGAACCAACAGAAGTGTCCCATGCACTGTATGCATTTATATTATCTAAATACCATTGATCAGCTATCATCGGATCGTTCGGTGTAAGTGCATGTACATCAAAAGCAAATATAAAAATAAATAATATGAATGTGCTGTTTTTTATAATTTTTTTTACAAGCATGTTATTTAACATATTACTTTATATTGAAATAAAAGCACCATTTTTTTCTTTTGAATCAAAAATAAAACCACCTATAGGACTGCCTTCTGTAGAAAATATTCTAATATGCTGACTTCCATTACTTATTGGTGATACATAAATTTCACTTATTCCATTATTGTCTATATCACCCACACTCGTTTGCACACCACCTAAAAAACCATGACCGTACACAAAAAATGACTTGATTTTTTCTCCTGTTGATCTATATATAGAAACCATCGGATCATTACCTTGTCCACTTGAAACAAGTATTTCACTTATACCGTCTGAATCTATGTCTCCTGATGAAACAAGTATTTGATTCTTTATATTTTTATTTACACCAAGCTCACTAACATAACGTCCGTTTCCATCAAAAATTTTTACACGTGTGCCATCTGTCATTACTGATGATGCTACTATTTCTTCTTCTGGATCATTGTCAACATTTGCAACTGTTATATTTATTAAGTTTCCAGTTCTTCCAAATGGTAAAAATGAACCTTTTAACTTACCCCGTCGATCAAAAATTTTGACCTGCCCTGTTCCACCAGCGTCTTGAGTAACTATTATCTCTTCAAGACCATCAGAATCTATATCACCAACCTCAACATACACACCAGACCTGTCATCTTCATCATATGCAAAAAATTGATCAAGCACATTTCCATCAAGATCGAATACTCTTACTTGTGGCCCACCCCCAGGACCTGCACCTGTAATAATCTCCATCTTGTCATCATTATTTAAATCACCCATTGCAACACGTACACCTCCTTTAAAATCTTCATGGTAAGCGTTAAATTCTGAAAGCACATTTCCTTTACCATCAACTCTTTTTACAACAGGACTTGAACCAGAAGTATTTGCTACCACAAAAGAATTTGATGTGTTTATTTTTGGCTTGTTTAAGATAAACCCTGATGATTTTGTATAATCTGATGCCATTATTAAAGCCCTATGAATATTCAGCCTTCCAACACCAAGTACACCCATTGCTTCAACTGATAATTCCTTTATAGGATCCACACTAAGTTTTAAAACGTTACGCACCTGATCTGGAGTAAGTGATGGATAGTGAGATTTTAAAAGTGCAGCTGCGGCTGAGACCATTGGAGCAGATACAGACGTACCTTCCCAAGGACCTCCATATGAAGTAGACAGAAGCAAAATATCTCTATCATTATAAACAGTTCCGAAAATATTTACACCTGGAGCAGATATGTCCGTACAAATTTTCCCATAATTTGAAAAAGATGCTTTTTTATCTTTTTTGTCTGATGACGCCACTCCAATGATTACATTCTTACCTATACGAGTATCAAAACATGCTGGATAGATTGGATTTTGATCAATGTTTAAATCACCGTTACCTACAGCTGAGACCATTACCACACCTTGATCGTATGCC
>JAAZYG010000038.1 GCA_014239775.1 Candidatus Uhrbacteria bacterium
GCTTAGAATCTTTTCCGTATCTACCTCTTCCAGCAGAATTAGATTTACTTCCTTTAGAATATCCACCTCTTCCAGCAGAATCTGGCTTAGAATCTTTTCCGTATCTACCTCTTCCAGCAGAACCACGTTCTGATTTAGAACCAGAATCCTCTTTATTTCCTCTACTATATCTTCCTGGTCCGGAAGATGTCCTACTATTCTTACGTCTGTCATCCAGTTTCCATTTCTTATTACCTCCACCGCTTCTTCTGGCACCACCAGACCCAGCTCTTCCCCTATAAGAACCTCTTCTACCTCCACCGCTTCTACCATTTGAGCCAGAACTAGACCCACGAGCCTTAATTGATTCAAGTAATTCCCCTGTTGGAGATTTAATTGGCAATGTAATATTTATAAGTTGCTGAATTTTTCCAACATCTCTTTTTTGCTCAGGTGATGCAAAAGAAATTGCTTTTCCTGATTTTCCTGCTCGACCAGTCCTACCAATTCTATGAACATAATCCTCAAGTTGGTCAGGTAAATCGTAATTTATAACTAACTCCAAATCATCAACATCGATCCCTCTAGCTGCAATATCAGTTGCGACCAACACCCTGTATCTACCAACTGAAAATCCCTTTAACGCCTTCTGTCGTTGACTTTGTGTTCTGTCTGAATGCAATTCATCTGCAGAATGTCCGACTTGCCTTAATCTTCGTGCAATCTTTTTAGCACCATGTCTTGTACGACTAAATATAAGAACTGAACCCTTATACTCTTTTAGCAAACGCTCTAACAACTCCATCTTGTCTGTTTTGGGAACCATAAATACTTCTTGATCTATATTTGCTGCTGTAGTACCCGACTTAGCAACTTCAATACGCAAAGGCTTTCGCATGTACTTTCTAGCAATAGCTGCAATTTCTTCTGGCATTGTTGCTGAAAAAAGCATGGTCTGACGCTCATCAGGCATACCTTCAAGTATACGCTGCAACTGAGGTTCAAAACCCATATCAAGCATCCTATCAGCCTCATCTAAGATCAAAATGCCTACTTTTGACAATGAAACATTTTTTTGTTCAATATGATCAATCAACCTTCCTGGTGTAGCAACAATTACATGTGGTTTTTTTCTAAGCTGTTTAACTTGTGGCCACTGACTTGTTCCACCAATAATTATAGCTGTTTTTAATCCGATTGGACCTGCAAGTTTTCGCAATGTCTCTTCAACCTGAACAGCAAGCTCACGCGTAGGTAATAAAACAAGACCCATCTTTTTAGTAGAAGAAATATGTTGAAGCATTGGAATTGAAAATGCCAATGTCTTTCCAGACCCAGTTTGTGCAATTCCAACAACATCTTCACCGCTTGTAGCAATAGGAATTGCCTTGTGTTGAATTGGTGTTGGATGAACAAAACCAAGCGCCTTAATGCGCTTTAGTAGACCAGGTGCAATACCTAATCCGTGAAAATCTTTTTCTTTTAATTCTTTTCTAGACATGTAGGGGCTAAATATAGCTGATTTTACAGCTTTTGTCAATCTATAATGCTCTATTTCTATTTTAAGACACTTTTGGAAACTTATAAAAATGCAACAACACGATTAAACTCAATGCCGCAGAAAAAAAGCACCAAACAGAAGTAAATGAATTTGTATATAAAACAATAGCTATTACTGCAAAAACAAAAGCAGCAACACCAAACAACCTAACCATTTTATGACTTGATATAATAATACTACCAATAGTAACAATTGCGTATATAAATGACGCAGCATTGATAAATGGCAATCCTATCTCATATACGATTCTACTATTTAATACACCTACGAACATTGGTAACTTAAATAAGCCAATCAAAAAATACAAAGAACAAGCAACTCCTACAATTATAAATTTTTTTAACAAATCCTTCCTTTTTCCACTCTTTTCCATTAAATAAATTGATATTGGCACATAAGTAGGCCAAAGAAAAAATGCGAAAAACAAAAACAAATAACTCAGAACCAAACTATGTTCACCAGATGAAATCGCAAGCCACTGAAAACCTTCAATAAATTGCTGTAACGCAAATAAAAAAGGCAATGCTGCGTACATCCTTTCATTTGGTTTTGCTTTTCTAATTGTTGTGATACCTGCCGCAGACAATATGCCACTTGCTGAAAAACTTGCTGTTGCTGAAAAACACATAATAAATACATTACTTAATACTCAAAATTTTATAAACAATCTCTATTCCATTTGGAAGATTTATCACCACATCATCACCCTTAGCTCTACTCATTAATTTCCTACCAATTGGAGAAATATAAGAAATCTTTCCTACCATAGGATCTGCCTCATATGGACCAACTATTTTTAATTCTTTCTCATTACTATTAACCAAAACCATAACAACTGATCCCATAACAACCACATCGGAATCACTATTCTCATCTATTAAAACTACGCTCTTTAATCTTCCTTCAATAGAAAGTATTCTATTTCTTGTTCTACGCATTCTATGCTTAGCTTCTTGATACTCAGCATTTTCAGAAAAATCACCAAATTCACCTGTTATTCTAACATCTTCAATTGCTTGAGGTAACTCACTTTTTAATTTTTTAAGTGTATTTTGTAGTTTATCAATGCCTTCTTGTGTTAAATAAACAACATCGTTTCCTGATTTTTTTAATTTATTTGATCTTCTTGTTGGTAAACGCATAGTAATATAATCATTATACACTAAACCAGCCACGTTAACGCTTGACATATTATAAAAAACATGTCATAATTGCGACGTCCTCTTGTTACATATAAGAGAGATAGTTAATAAATTAAGTGTTTGCTCTTATTATGCAGAACAAGTTATTTGTTGGCAGCCTTCCTTGGGGTGTCGACGATGCTCAGTTATCTGAACTTTTCTCAGAGCATGGAGAAGTTACCTCAGCTCGTGTTGTTACAGACCGAGATTCAGGTAGAAGCCGTGGATTCGGTTTCGTAGAATTCTCTAGCGATGAGGAAGCTCAGGCTGCGATTGACGCAATGGACGGTGCAACCGTCGAAGGACGTTCAATCACAGTTTCTGTGGCTCGACCAAAAGAATAAAAAAGATACCGGTGTAAAAGCCGGTATTTTTTATTTAAAAGAAAACTCCGTTTTTTAAAAACGGAGTAGCTAGGGTATTTCTGATGTATTACCACCTGATGTTTTTTTTATTTTCTTTAAAGAATTAACCTTAATTTCGGAATCTAAATCATCCTTACACGAAAACCTGCTCTTACGTCTACTTAATTTAAGAAGATGAGTAAAGGTTCCAGTGTAAAGATGACCTGATAGAGATAATAAACTAAACAACAAAGCTGTGACAAACACCGCATGAATAATAAGTCTAAATGCCCCTGATAACAATAATGGATCTGGTATAAAAACCAATAAGATCATTCCAATCATCTCTGCAAGCATTTTAAACTTACCAAATCTATTAGACCCAACATGATCAAGTCCCATACTCTGCTTCAGTGGTCTAATAACAGTTAAAACAAGTGCGATCAGTGTTATAACAATGATCAAACTAGAATTAACTATCCCCCATCCCAAAGGATACAATACAAGAAAAAATCGAATTTTGTCAGCCAATGGATCAAATGAACGACCAAGATGTGTAACTCCACGGTAATTAATACGAGCAATCATGCTCATATCAACCTCTTTTGATAACAACATTACAGGTGCATCACCTTGTTGATATCTCGCCAGAGCACCATCAATGAAATCTGTTGATAAACTAATGGCAAGAAATATTCCACCAATAAGCATTTCATCAAACAGAAAAAAGAAACACATTGGCACCGCTATAAGCACACCAAATAGTGTAACTTGATTTGCAGTAAAATGATCATTGAACCAAACACCAATCAATCTAGAAACAGATTTAAATGGTGAAAAACGATCTTTTAGAAGCCATTTTCTAAACTTTTTCAAATCTGCTCACCTCCTTTATTTTCTAGACAACTAATGATCAAAAAATATATACCAAATAATTTAACAAAATACAAATCAAAAAATAAATTAATCCACAGAAGAAAATAAACTTTTATCTAAAATAAGCTATAATTAAATAAATATAATTCTATAGTTAAATAAATATATGGAGGTTACAATATTTCTTGCCAAGGTTTTTGGTTTTTATCTAATAGCAAAATCAGTGGCGATTTTTCTTCACGCTAAGGCATTTAAAAAAATAATTAATCAATTTCTCAAATCAAGACTAATGCAAGTCTCGGTTGGAGCAATTTGTGTTCTAGTTGGTATAATGTATGTACTAGTCCACAATGACTGGAGTACTTTACCACTTGGAATGGTATCGCTTGTAGGTTGGGCTATACTATTAAAAGGATTATTATTCTTCTGGGCACCAGAGGAGGCAGAGGATTTAATCAAAGATTTTAATGAAGTTGAGTGGCTTAGGATAAGTTCAGTCGTAATATATATAATAGGAGCATACTTACTAGGAATTGGATACGGAATAGTATAAATAAATAAAAAACTCGTGATAAAACACGAGTTTTTTATTTGTAATTAATGTGTCCTAGCATTAATTGCACTATTTGCATACTTTGTTAAATCTCTAGCTGATTTTTTAGTTACAGAAATTAATTCATCTGCCTGATATTTAGTTTGTTCTAAGAAAACCTCCATGTCTCTTTTTTTATTACCGTAATACAATCCACCTTTATCTGTTCTGTCATTAATTACATTTAATGCTTTTTTGAGTCTTACTTGGAATATGCCTATGTCAAAATGACCATCCTTAACTAAATTTAACCTTAAAATATCTTTTGGAGGTTTTCTTAAACCCTTAACCAAACGAAACCAACTCAAAACTTTTAAAAAATAATAATTCAAATCAACTTCCCACCAATAAAAACCTTGCCTTGTTGATGATTGATAATGATGATGATTATTATGCCAACCTTCTCCACCTGTAATAATAGCCAATAAAATTGAATTACGGGAACTATCATTGGTTACAAAACGTCTATTTCCAAACACATGAGCCAAGGAATTTATACTAAAAACACCGTGGTATAAAAGAACTGTTGAAAGAAAAAAACCAATAAATAATGCACTTGGACCCCATAAAAATAATACAAGCAACGCCAAAAGTGTTGGGGGAATTAAATCATATTTATTTAACCAACGTAATTCTGGATATTTTGCAAAATCTTCTATATTCTCAAAAGGTGTTTTTTTATAATCATCTGACAAAATCCAGCCAACATGTGACCACCAAAATCCCTTGATTGGTGAATGTATATCTTGCTCTGAATCAGAATATCTATGATGATGTCTATGGTGTCCTGCCCACCATAAAACACCCTTCTGAGCTGCTGTCGTACCACCAAACGCCATTAAAAATTGCATGAACCTGTTTAATTTATAAGAACGATGAGCAAAATACCTATGATATCCAGCAGTAATAAAAAACATCCTAGATGCATATAAAATAAAACAAAGTACGAAATCAAAATAATGAACACCTGTAAAAAATGCAGCAAATGGCATTAGATGCATTACAATGAATGGAATAGTTCTTTTTCGACTAATTTTTTTTATCATAATTTATGATAATTATAACTAATTACATGAATAATTAAAAACCTATATTATAAATTTATGAATTATATAATTTATTTGCTATAATATAAGTACTCTGCAGGAACTAATTTGGGCAGAACTTGGCTTGTGGGCTTAGAACCGATATTGCCTTGGTGATATCATGAGAGCCCCGCGATAACTCATTTTATGAGATGAAGTTTTATAAACATTAGTTGGGACATTCTTAGCTAGTGCTTAAACAAAACTTTCGTGACAGTCGTCACTTATCCGATTAAACTAGCCAAATATAGGGCTTGTGGAGTAACAAAAAACCGCTCAAAACACAGATTGTTTGAACGGTTTTTTATTTATCTCATCAAAACGAATTCTCTTGCCTCTATTGGAACAAAATTTGCCACATATTCTACTGGATCAGAGCCATCAAAACTAATAAACTCATTTTTTGCAGTATTATCAATATAAGGACTACTTACATTAACAACTTTCTCTGAAGATACTGTATCAGCTTCTAAAATTACTTCAGGTCTTGTAATAGATGTTCCTACAACAGAAAAAACAACCACCAACATAGCACCTGCAAATAAAGGTGCTGTAAATGTAAATACTCTATTTAAATATTCATTAGATTTCAGATCAAAATAACTAGAACATAACAATTTACGCCTTAAATCGTATCTATGCACCGGATCACCCAAAACATCCTCTGATCCAATCATTTCAAGCATGTCTTCAATTTTTAACTGATTTCGTTTCATATTTTGAAATTATTATAGATTCATTGTTATCAGAATTTTTATCAACCTCTTGTGTCATTAATACGTAAAGCTTTTTTGTAGCCCTGTGAATATGAGACTTTATCGTACCCTCCTTCATCTTCATTGTGATAGCAATTTCAGGAACTGTCATTTTTGAAAAATATCTTAAGGTTAATATATTTTGCTGTTTTTGATTTAATTGTCTGATTGTTTTTTTCAATAAACCAACCTGTAAAGCCAATTCATCTGCATCCTCACCCATTTTATAGGCAATATCGGGACGAAATGCATCTTGAGCCATTAGCTCAGGAGCCTCTTCTGTCGTGACCTCAAAAATTTTTGATCTTATTCTAAAATAATTACCGATTTGTGCAACTGCTATAGCAAATAACCAGGATTTAAATGAAGCACCTTTGCGTGGTTTGTATTTTGATAAATTTTTCAATGCTTGAAAAAAAGTTTCACTAGTTAAATCTTTTGCAATTTCACTGTTACCAATTCTGCTATATACAAACCCAAATATGGGCTGGTAGTACACATCATACAACCGCCCAAAAGATTCGGGATCATTTTGCGCATTATTTATCACCTCCTGCTCATTATCCATAATAATTAATTTATTGTAACGACCTTACATAGGTATATAACTAATTTACCCAAATCGTTGCATGTCTACTAACTTATTTATTATACAACACTATTTAAGTGGGATCGTTAATTTATTCACCCAATTTGTAGATGGTAATAAATTCCGCTGCACAGACAACAGATCAATCTGATCCTTAACTAAAGTACCCTCTTCCCTATTATTTAGTTGCATTCTTGAATAGACAAAAATTTGTGTATTATATATATTTTTATTTTTTAGTGTTGTTGATAAATAATGTGCAAACTGCAATATCCTATCTGGATCAGTTTTCATTCCATCATTCTGTATTACAGTTAGTGTGTCTAATGGATCATAGGTCCATTGCGTACCAGACTGATCAACTATGTAAAATTTACTTTTTGCCTGCAATACAGCAGTAAACATCAACCAAGAAAATCTCCTACCATCTTGGTTCCAAAAAACATTACCGGGATACAGATGATGTCTAAATGGCAAAACTAATTGCACA
>JAAZYG010000034.1 GCA_014239775.1 Candidatus Uhrbacteria bacterium
ATAAAAGACATACCATTAACTTTCATAAAGTTTGTTATATTTCTGTAGTAAGGCTTCCCAACTAAAATTTTTCAGAATAAATTCATATGCATTATTGGCTAGTGTATTACAAAGTTCGATATTACTTAAAAGGTAATTTATATTATCAAGTAATTCCGTAGAATTATTTGGTGCTACCAGTAAGCCAGTTTTATTATTAGTTACAAGCTCATGAACACCACCTACATCTGTAGCGACCACAGGGATTTTCAAGAAAAATGCTTCTTTAATAGATTGAGGAATACTTTCAGTCCTTGACGGTAAAACAAAAACTTGAGATGCCTTTAGTATCTCCATAGCTTTATTCCATGGAAGTGATGTACAGTATTTCACATTACCATCAATCTTTGATTCAATTTCTTTTAGAATGTCTGTTCCTTTTTCAAAACTATCACGTCCAACATAAACAACTTGTTTTTGATTTTTTTTAACGTCTGGAATATCTGCAAATTTTTTTGGATCCAAAGGCGCGGGAATATATTCAAAATCTTTTCCTAATTTTTTCTTATATTCCGTCTGAACATATTTTGAATCAGTTGTTAAAACATCAGCCCAATCTAAAACCTGATCTTCTTTAGAAGTAACAATACTCCCCGCTAATTTGGAATGTAACATTTTCACTTGGTCTGAATAGATACAATGAATTGAAAGTATTTTCTTTTTTGCCTTGATGTGTTTCATTATGAATGCTGATGGAACATTCCATGCATGAACCACATCGTAAGTTTTTGAATTAGATAATGCCTTTAAAGTTCCAAATACAGAAAAGCTTACATTTTTTAGATTTTTTATTGGTATATGTGGAGTATCCATTAACTCTATATCGTGACCCTCTTGCCTCAGTTTTTCTGAAACACGAAATGCATGTGGTCCTATTCCACCTGCACCAGAAAATGTTGGAGAGATAAATAGAATTTTCATTATATCATATTAGATTGTGAACCAGCCTGATTTCATATAAGACAGTCCTATATTGAGAGCAAATATAATGAAAGTGCAAGCGTAAATAGTCCACATTATCCCATTAACTTTTTTCTCTGAAACTTTCTTATCAATTATAGTTTGAATAAATTTACCTCCGTCCAGTATGGGAAGAGGAAGCATGTTTATTATTCCAATAAAAAATGAAATCATCCATAGCCAAAGAAGAAACATCGACACTTGAGGATCCCATTCTATTATGTTGTAGACAGGTTTGTAGGATAATGCATTTTCCCTCATAATACCAACTAATCCTTTTTCAGGATCGTCTGGAGAAGGCATAATCTCAACAGGTACTTGCAACGAAGTTCCATCCCTTAAAATTGTAACAATAGCAGTATCTCCAGGATTTAGATCAACTTTGTGAAAATCCGGCGGTGCTACTATCACAACACCATTTATTCCCGTTATAAGATCATTTTTTTGTAAACCAGCTTTTTCAGCACCACTATCTGGAATAATTGAAAGTATTAGAACTCCATCAGGTGCTTCATAAAACCATCCTAACATAGGTTCAGGTAGGATTAGCGCAAAAAATGGATTGGTTAGCAGTAATAATCCCAAAGCAAATGCAAAGATTACATTTGCGGTTGCTCCAGCACCTATAACTCTTAACCTTGATATTTTTTTTGCTTTATCAAAATCATCTTCATCGGGTTCTACAAACCCTGCAAACATTGCAATAAATATAGCAAATCCTCCTGTTTTGATCTTTATTTTTTCAAGTGTTGCTACTATACCATGAGCGCCTTCGTGAACGATCAAAACGATTGGAATTGATAATAAAAAATAAAGTATCGCCGAGGCAGAAGTTAGTGTAACACCAGGTATCAAAACTGTCAATTCAGCAAATTCAGTTGGCTCTACAAAAAAGTTTGAGATGTTTGTCAGTAAAAACCAGAATGCAAAACCCATCATTAAAAATCCTGCAACAACACTAACATCTGCAAAAACTCGAATTCCACGTTTGGTTCTAGTTAGCATTTTTGAAAGAGCCGATTGGACTTGGGTATTTTTGTAGGTTAAACTATAAGCCTTTATTTGAAAACCGTGATTTTCCAGTTTTAGAGCTTTGGCTATAATTAAGATAACAACCCATGCTATCAAAACGTAGATTATTGCATTTTGAGTTAAAAAATCAAGTTCCAAATCGATTGGTACTTTTTTTATTCACGTAAATTTATCGGTTACTATGCAACCTATAATCATAATATCCACATTTCCTAGTAAACAATCGATAACAAAGATCTCCAATCAGATAGTAAGAAAAAACCTTGCAGCATGTGTCAATATAGTAAAGATTTCATCTGTTTATGCGTGGAAGGGAAAAATCGAAAATCAGCCAGAATATCTTGCATTATTCAAGACCACCAAAAAAAATGAATCAAATCTAAAAAAAGAACTCATAAAACTTCATCCATACGATGTTCCAGAAGTTGCAAAAATTAACGTCAGTTCTATGAATAAGCCATATCTCAACTGGCTCATAGATTCAACAAATTAACCTTCCACTGCAAATCTTAGAAGAGAGATAATTCCACCAAGTCCAGTTACTCTTAGACCAACATCAGTCGTTGCATCTACACTATAGACTTTGGTGCCTTTTGATTCTACATCATTTAAAAAATCAATAATTTTCTGCTCATCATAATTTTGTATTACTCCCTCAGAAAAAACAAGAGAGTCTATCGCACCATATTCATTTGCATTCATGGTTTCTTCTAAACCCATAGTAAACTTTCTACTTTTTTTGTTTGCAAGGAACATAATTTGATCTATGATATCATGTACTTTTACAAGTTTACTGGTAGAGATAATTTCCTTCATTGATTTTGATTTAGTAAATAGATGTATTCCATCCTCACCTCCAGAATCAATACCTTCAATTATTTTTATCTGGTGTTTTTTC
>JAAZYG010000025.1 GCA_014239775.1 Candidatus Uhrbacteria bacterium
AGAATTTGACGAAGTGTTTAAAATGGGCAAGTTGCTGTTGTTGCTTGAAGCGCACAACATACCTTGTAATCGTCTGATCTTGCCGGTGAACAGCGAGATTCTGACCACCTTTGCTACCGCCGATGGGGTCAAACCAGTGATGCTCAAAGACTATATAGAAGGTCAGGTTGTAGAGCAGCTGGATGAATCCATATTATTGCAAGTCGGCATACAGGTGGCTCGATTTAATCAGATTCCCTCACCGGATTATTTGCCGACAAGTCATCCTTACGGACGCCAATTCTTCCCAACTGTTGTGGACCTGAACATTGACGCCAAATATGAATCCTGGATAGCCGAAGAAATTGACTACCTGGAGCAGCATATCGCGGCCAATTTACCCCGCGGTTTAATTCATGGTGATTTGTTTTATGATAATCTGCTGTTTGACCCATTGTCGGGTATGCCGGGAGGGTTCAAAGCCATTATAGATTTTGAAGAGGCCTGTCATTATCATCTGATTTTTGAATTGGGCATGGCCATATTGGGTACCTGCGTAAATGATATTGTGGTTGATCTGAATAAGGCACGTGCTTTGGTCGAGGGTTACCAGGAAGTCAGACCATTAGTACAGATAGAAAAAGAAAGCTTGCAGTTGTTTGTGCGATATGCGGCAGTAGCGACATCCTATTGGCGTTTCAAGAAATATAATATAGAAGAACCCATCAAAGACAGGGCGCGTCATCATTGGCAAATGGTCCATATTGCCAAGGGGGTCTCTGAGATTTCGATAACACGTTTTTTTGACGCTATTTTCAGTAGGAACGTATCCTTATAGAATTGAAGCAGTGGAGTTCAGGCAAACAAAGATGATGACACTTTTAAAATAAATCGACGCTCATTCGTCTTCCAGCTAATTTAAAATAGAAGAAGCTGAGTGAGTTTCATAACCTGATTGGAGAGTTATTGAGTTTAATCTGGGTTTTTTGTCTGTGGGATGATGAATAGATTTATTCCAGAATTAATATCATTATAATGAAATACTATAAAAATATTGGTGGTTTTAGATCAATTTGGTATACAATCAAAATAGGTCTAGAAGTGGGCTATTTGAAAATGTTGAGAACCCTGGTATCAAAAAACACTTGTAAAACATGTGCATTGGGAATGGGTGGTCAAAATGGTGGAATGTCGAATGAACAAGGTCATTGGCCAGAGATATGTAAGAAATCTGTACAAGCTATGGCGGCAGATATGCAAAAATCCATTCAACCGAAATTTTTTAAAACATATTCTATAGATGATCTTAAAAACTTTTCTTCTCGAGAACTTGAAAAATCTGGTCGTTTAACTTTCCCTTTATTACTGAAAACCAATAGTAACCATTATACACCAATAAGCTGGCAGGAAGCTTATGAACGTATTGAGAAAAAACTTATTAAAACGAATCCAGATCGGTCCTTTTTTTATTTTAGTGGTCGTTCATCTAATGAAGCAGGATTTCTTCTACAACTATTTGCTAGGGTATTTGGTACAAATCATATAAATAATTGTTCTTATTATTGTCATCAAGCAAGCGGGGTTGGGCTAAATAAGTCATTGGGGACTGGTACCGCTACAGTTGATTTGGAGGATTTGGATCATTGTGATTTGTTTTTTCTCATTGGTGCAAACCCTAGTTCAAATCACCCAAGGTTACTTACCAAATTAAAAAACATTAGAAGTCGCGGTGGTAAAGTAATAGTCATTAATCCAGTTATTGAAAAAGGTCTGGTCGAGTTTAATATTCCATCAGACCTAAAAAGTTTATTTTTTGGTTCAAAGATAGCTTCAGAATATATCCAAGTCAAACCAGGTGGCGATTTAGCATTATTCAGTGGATTAGCAAAATATATTATAATGAAGGGTACAATTAATTCTGACTTCATAGATAATGCTACCGAAGGTTTTGATACTTTTAGTAGAGCGATTCAAAAATTAAGCTGGGAAGAAATAGAAAACAGCTCTGGTATAAAAAGAGAAGAGATTGAGATGATAGGGGACTATTATGCTAGATCAAAAAATACCATTTTTTCCTGGTGTATGGGTATTACACATCATCCCCATGGTACTGCAACTGTTCAACAAATTGTAAACTTAGCTTTGGTTAGAGGTATGGTTGGAAAAAAGCATGCAGGGTTACTTCCTATTCGGGGACATTCGAACGTACAAGGAATTGGATCAATGGGTGTAACTCCCAAATTAAAAAAAGATATATTTGATCAATTACTTAAGCTAGGAGTATCCCTTTCGAGTATAAAAGGCTTTGATACGCTAGCTTGTATAAAATCAGCAGAGAAAAATGAAATGGATTTTTCTTTTTGCCTTGGTGGAAACCTTTATGGCTCTAATCCCGATTCAAAACTGACGACTAAATCTTTATCAAATATCGAAACAATAGTTTATGTTAGCACTAGTTTAAATACAGGACATATTTGGGGAACAGGAAAGAATACAATCATACTTCCTGTGCTTACTAGAGATGAAGAATATCAGAGTACAACACAAGAATCAATGTTTAATTTTGTGAGGTTAAGTAACGGTGGGATTAAAAGGCATAATAACTTACGCTCAGAAGTAGAAGTTATTGGCGAGATTGGAAGTAGAGTTTTAGGAGATGACAGCTTATTTAATTGGAGCAAGTTGAAAAACCATGAAAGTATAAGGGATTTAATATCTAGAATTATTCCTGGTTTTGAATCTATTGGTACAATAGGAAAAACAAAGAAGGAGTTCCATATCTCTGGTAGAATATTACATTCTTCAATTTTCCCAACAGATTCAGGGAAAGCAAAATTCTTTTATCAGATTATTCCAGAGTCTATTCAATTAAAAACCAACGAGTTTCAACTAATAAGTGTACGATCTGAAGGGCAGTTTAATACAGTTGTGTATGAAGAAGAAGATCTATACCGTGGACAGAAGCAGAGAAATATTATTTTAATGAACAGGAATGATATGAAAAAACTAAATTTTGATAAAGATGAAAATGTTGTTATAAAAAATGAAGTAGGCAGATTAGATAATATTTTGGTAAAACCTTTTAATATAAAGGAGGGGGCAGTCCTTATGTATTATCCTGAAGTCAATTCGTTAATCAATCAAAAAGTTGACCCTTTATCAAAAACTCCAGGTTTTAAATCGATGATAGTATCTGTTGCTTCAGCCTTATAATCCGGTTGGAGATTTATTGAGATTAATTGGGCTCTATATATGTGGAATTAGGTCAGTTTCATAACCCGATGGGTAGATATTTGAACATATTTATTAAATATTGATTAGATTGGAATTACGGAATCACCTTTCACAATTTGTCCTGTTTTCAAAACTTTTGCATACCAACCACGTCGTTTCATGAGTGTATTAATAAACTCTGCTTTACGAGCTTCTCCCACATATGGTAAAACTTTAAGATTAGAGCATGGGTCACAAATAAATGATATTTTAATTCTTACAGAACCAATAACATATTTTTGTTCTGGTTCTAAATCGCTATAGTTTATATCAGTCAGAGTTAAGTTCTCTCCTAAGTCTCCAGGTTTTACTGGCCACCCTTCAAGATTGAGTTGTTTTATTATATCAGTAGACAAAATCACTAGGGCCATGTTTGGGTCGTTATTTTTTTTCTTTTTGCGATATCTATTAAAATCTCCATTTATGCCCATTATGGTTATATCTGCTTTTTCAACACTGATTTTTGGAAGTCCTACTTCTCCTATTGTGTCTGGTTTTTTATTAATTTGAAAAACTGATGCATTCATATTTTTTTCTATTTATGGTAAAATTTATGAAAAAAAATGTTACGATTAATCCAATTTAAAATGGAAGAAGTTGCGTGAGGCTCATAACCGGATTCCTAGAGGGTTTGATTCTCTGCTAAGTAGAACCTTGTTTTATAAAGGAATTTTTATAAATATTTTGATATTAATAAAATGATAAAAACATTCATTACATATGGATTATCAATCCTATTCCTATCGGCAA
>JAAZYG010000010.1 GCA_014239775.1 Candidatus Uhrbacteria bacterium
CCAGCAACACTAATCGTATTATCAGCCCCTTCACGTGCCTGATCACCTAAAAACAAACCTAATGATCTAATTATAGGAGCTGTAGGCGTACCATCTGCAGCATCATCACCTGCAACACGCACATCCCATGACCAATCATGAGAAGTAGCATCTTCAACAAATTTACCATCCTTGTCTAATTGCATCTCACCTGTCCACTTAGTTTTGTCCTTTACAAAACTTTTTGTATGTATTTTATTCGCCCAATCAGTACGATTTAATATACCTGAATGACCAAAAAATTCATGCTCAAAACTCTTTAATTTAAATGATTTTGCAAATAAATTATTCAATCTGTCTATTCCAAAACTCCTTGAGTTCGATTTAGTACCATGGCTATAAGAAAGTACAGGTGGGTTAACACCAGCAACACATCTGTAAAAACCACCTTGATCCATAAAATTAACAAAGCTCGAAGCAAATTGGCATACATTAGGCTCACAAACTTGCTGTCCATCCCAACATCCAGAGTCTTTCATAGGTCCTCCAGAACATACTGGATCCCCATTCCACTCACAAGGAATAGTACATTTATTGCTTACACAACGACTATATTTAAAAGTACTATTAAAATCTTCACCATAATATGCCTCGTTGCATTTTTGATGCTGAGACACCATGTCTGAATCACTAGAATCACACGTTTTTTCTGGTTCTAAATCTTCCTCAAATCCACAAAAATCCCATTTTTCTGTGATTGGTGGTCCAGCAAGCATCCGAGGCCATTCACCTGTACAAGCAACTCCAGAATTTGGTCCACCAATACCTGGTTTACATCTACGACCAGCTGGTGCTGTGCACTCTGGCGGTGCACCACCACCACCAACTGAATTATCCCAATTACAATCAATATTTACATCACATGAACTACACGCGTTATATGGTGGTGAAAAAGCCTCCTTATAAGCCTGCAAGTAATTATCAACATCTATATCCTTACAATATGCTGGATCAACAAATGAAACTTGTTGAGCAGGTATACCAACCTCATAAAACGCCCTTGCATCTAATCCTTCATTACTAGTTAAAGGCCACGTAGTTAGATTATCTGGAGAACCATCTGTTTGTGTACACGAATCAACTGCTGAAGGAAATTCTTGTCCGTACCCAGATTGTGATTCACACATTACAACTTTATTCGGATAAACATCTGAAAAGTTTTCACTGTCACTTACAAGTTCTTGTATGTCTCTTACTACTCCAAAAGGCTCTAAATCAGTAGTATATTGATATTGAATTTTAGAACCACTTAATTTATAAGTTGGGTTACTATTCTCCCAGACTCTGTTTGTCCATGCATAATTATATACACTACCAACAATACTCTCTGTTGCAACATTTACATTAGATGAACATCCGGCATAAGCATTATAATAAGCTGGGGTGTCACAATTGGCATCATCACTAAATAAACAAGCTTGGTCAACCGGCACACCTTTCACCTGACAATCGTTATAAAAACTAAGGGCATTATTGTAAGCATCCTTTGTTTTTGGATAAAATACAAGAGTATTGTCAGTTGCCTTCTTGGTCCAAGTAGTTCCAGGTATGGAATCATTCAATTGACCCTGTCCATCATCATCAAAAGGTGGGAAACAAGGATCACCTTGATCACCAGGATTGTCACCTCCAGTTTTATGTGAACCATAAGGTACGCAGAAATAAGGATAATCATCATCTCCACCACTACAATCCTTAGAACCAGAAGGCTCAGCATTACCACACCCTGCACTCATAACAGCAAAATATCCCACATCACATCTTGCTCTTTCATATGCTTCATCATCATTAACCGCACTTTCCATAAACTCATCATCACAATTACCCCAACCAGGTATTTCAGCACACATCTCAGCTGACCATTTTACATCAAAGTACATCTCAACATCCGCACAATAATTTAGATTGTCAGATTTAAATCCTGCAGAAGTGTACTTTGCAAAAAGATCTGTTGATCCACTAAGCTGATCAATTGGCATCCATGTCAAACACGCTCCTTTTGTACCAGCTTCACCAGGAACACCAAATAATTAAATGCTTGTGTCTCTCTCAAGACACAAACCATCCCAACCATAAAAAGTTTCTTTTTGATTAATCTTTTTACACACACCCCCATCTTTTTCACATAACGTCAGATGCTCTGCACTAACACATGACATGCCACTTGTTTCACCACCAACACAAACCTTATTAATTTGCTTTGTTATTGGTGTGTTTAGTGGATAATAATAAGTATTCAGTGCACCAATACCTGTCATCTTGTCGTAGCTACACATACAATCATCTGTAATCTCATCATCTACCAGAGAACAAACATTTGAGTTATTGTATGTTCCAGAATATATAAAAGGTCGCGATGCATTCTTTGTAGGGTCTTCGCCAGTTTCGTTTGTATTATTCTCATTTAAAACCCATAATTTAACAACTTTGTTAGGTTGAGGAGAATCGTTCTCAGGATGTGCACGGCACGACTTTGGTTCTGCAAATTCTACTTTAGAAATTTCCTTTGAAGAATCAATTGTCACTTGTATTTGGTAAGATAAACCATCATAATCGTCATCTCTAATAGATGTAATACAGCTATTATTTATACAAATTCCTTCCGATGATGTTGGTGTAGAAGCACAACCATAACCAGCATTACATGAATCATTCGATATACATGCATCTCCTAAATCTGAAACACATTTATTATATTCACAATTAGGAGTATCTATTTCTCCAGAACCTTCATCTCCTGGTATGGACCACCTACCAGCAGTTGCACAATCTAAATCAGTCACACAAC
>JAAZYG010000007.1 GCA_014239775.1 Candidatus Uhrbacteria bacterium
ATAATTGAACGTAGAACAAATTTTCCAATCATTACAAAAAGGAAAGATTTCGCCATCAAGGGCTGAAAAATTATTATCATTATATTCAATTGAAAAGATAGGCAATATTGCTCAGATTGATACTGGAAGAAAAAATAGAAAAGGAATACCTGAAGTTATTTTAGCTGAGAAAAAACATCTTTCGGATTTAAAAAAAATAATTACAAAAACTTTATCAAAAAATAATGAGGTACTTGTTTCGAGAACAAAGCAAAAAGACTATCCTAAAATTTTAGAATTTGCAAAGAAGAATAAATATAAAATCAAAAAAGGAAAAAATACTACTGCAATTCTGATTTATAAAAAAAATATTAAAAAAACAGGTGGTAAAGTTGGAATAATTGCAGCTGGAACATCAGATATTGGTGTTGGTGAAGAAGCTAGGCTTGTATGTGAATCTATGAACTGTGATTGTATTTCTAGTTATGATGTAGGAATCGCGGGATTACATAGAATTTTTCCAGTTCTTAAGCAATTCGTTGAAGTGGAGGTTGATGTTATAATTGTGGTTGCTGGTATGGAAGGTGCGTTAGCATCCATTGTATCATCTATAGCTGATGTACCTGTAATTGGAGTACCTACCTCGATTGGATATGGGTATGGTGAAAAAGGAGTTGCTGCACTTGCATCAATGTTACAAAGCTGTTCCCTTGGTCTTACTGTGGTCAATATAGATAATGGTGTTGGTGCCGGTGCTGCTGCTGCAAACATAGCAAGAAGAATAAAAAATAAATCTAAATGTTAATGATTCCTAAGCTTGCAAGTTCGCTACCAATACCAAATCCAATTAATGCAACTCCAGTTCCAAGACCGGCCATTTCCAAACCACCCTTGATTATACCAGTTTCTGCCATTCGTGATTTTACTGCACCAACAATGAATGAAGCTGTTACGCTGATTCCTATTGCTATTGCAAGTGCACTATAACCGCTGCCAAAAAAGAATGGAATTATAGGTAACATACCTCCAGCCAAAAAAGAAACAAACATTATCAGTGCACTTTTTAGCGGACTTCCAACAACATCAACATTCAATTTTAGTTCTTCAGCAAGCATCGTATCCAACCAAACTTTCTTGTCAGAAGTGATTTTATTTACAATCATCTCAAGTTCTTTTCCCGTAAACCCCTTAGCTTTGTAAATATCCTCAATCTCTTTACGTTCAGCATCAGGTTTATGTTCTATCTCCCACTTCTCTCTAATTATTTCCGATTCTAACAATTGTCTATGAGATTTTACGGCAAGATAATTTTGTACAGCCATTGCTTTGGCACCAGTAAACATTCCTACGAACGCTGCCAAAATTATAATATCAGAAGCAACGTTCGCACCTCCAACACCAGCCGCGATTCCAAGCGAAGTGTTTATTCCATCTCCAAACCCAAAAACAAAATCCCTCATGGTACTGGATTCAGTCATATGTGGCTCACTATGTCTAGGCTCACTGATCTCCTTCATTTTATTTTCAAGGCACCTTTAATGACTGAATTTTGCATGAATATTAGATGTATTGTCGCAAAAATTTTATACTATCGACAAGGTCAAGCTTACAATGGCTGGTAAAAGAATAGTGCTTACAGCAGATCGTAGTTTGATGACCAATTATAGAGGTAACTTCCTTTATGGTTTCATAGCATGCGGTCCTTATGAAGTTCTTCCGGAATGGGTTTTTGACAAAGTCTTTTGTCCTCCAGTTGAAACTGATCCTAATACTGGTGAAGCAAAAGTTGCCCAAGTCGGATTAAGAAGAGTGGAAAGTGCATTACTACAAGGTTACAAGAGAGATGAGATTATGACTGTGAATCCTGATTATATTGAAAAATCAATTGGTTCTGATACTAAGATAGTGGGCATCAATGTAATGGATCCTCTTGGAATGGCACCAGTTACAACTACTATGTCACCAGAAAAACTTTCTTACGTTGCGATGAAATTTAAAAAATTATGTGCTAATATTATCCAATTAAAGAAAAAATATGATTTCAAGGTTGTTGTTGGGGGTAATGGAGCATGGGAACTTGCAAAATCTGATAGAATGAAAGTTCATGGTATTGATACTGTGGTTGTTGGTGAGGCAGATGAGCTTGCTTTAGATTTATTTCACGAATTAGAAACTGGAAATGCGCCAGAATTGATGCATTGTTTTGTTAAAAATATACAAAATATACCAGAAATTACTGCACCTACGGTAAATTCTCTAATTGAAGCAATGAGAGGTTGTGGTAGAGGCTGTGACTTTTGTGACGTAAATAAAAGATCCAAAAAGGATTTGCCGGTTGACAGACTTCAACGCGAAGCTAAGATTAATCTTGACTACGGATTTGATTCAGTTTGGTTACATTCTGATGAGATGTTACTGTACGGTTGTGATAATAGAGATTTTCAACCAAATTATGATGCAATTACCACGCTATGGAAGGGGCTTAAAGATCTTGGTGCTAATTTTGTTGGTACAACTCACATGACATTTTCAGCTGTTGCTGCTGATCCAAAGCTCATCAAGGATATTTCAGAAATTAA